>NZ_DDFB01000109.1:0-62694 GCF_002336885.1 Novosphingobium sp. UBA1939
CGATGCCGCCATAGACGACGAGTTCCTCTGGCCGTTCGGCCACATCGGGATGCAGGTTGTTCATCAGCATCCGCAGCGGGGCTTCGGTCAGCCAGCTTCGTGCGGAAAGTTCGGTGCCGGTGGCCGGGCGGATGACGCGGCTGTTGTCGATACGGGTCATGATTGTCCTCTCGCGAAATCGAGACATGCTTCGAGCATCGTGGTGAGCACCGAACGCAGCGCTTCGGCGCGTTCGGGCTGGTAGGGGGATGGCCAGTTGGCGTGATCCAGCGGCCCGGCGGGATCGTCCATGTAGCCCCGGCAGGCGAGTTCCATCTGCACGGCGTGGATGCCGTCGGCGGGGCGGCCATAGTGCCGCGTGGTCCAGCCGCCCTTGAAGCGGCCGTTGACGACGTGGTCGAACGGGGATGCGGCGGCGATGCCGGCGATCATTTCCGCCAGCGAGGGATCACAGGCCGCGTTGTCGAACGTGCCGATGTTGAACTGGGGCAGCGTGCCATCGAACAGGCGCGGCACGACCGAGCGGATCGCATGCGCGTCATAGAGCACGACCCGTGTGTGGACCTGCCGGAGACGCGCGATCTCGGTGGTTATCGCCGCGTGATAGGGGGCGAAATAGCATTCGCGCCGCCGGGCGATCTCCGCCGCGTCCGGTTCTGCGCCGGGAAGGTAGAGCGGTTCGCCATCGAACGTATCGACCGGGCAGAGCGCGGTGGTCGCCTTGCCGGGATAGAGCGATGCGCCCGAGGGATCGCGATTCACGTCGATCACGCTGCGCGAAATCGTGGTGCGGATCGTGGTCGCGCCCAGCGTGGTGGCGAAATCGTAGAGCCGGTCGATCCACCAGTCGGCATCCTTGCGCGCCAGCCACGGCGAACGGAACGCCGGCGCGACATCGTCCGGAATGTCCGTTCCGGTGTGGGGGAAGGCCACGACCAGCGGCGCATCGCCCCGGTGGATATGGAGCCAGCCGGTCATGCGATTCCCGGCAGGTCCGCGCCGGTCGCGGTGGCGAGCGCGCCCGAACGGACAAGGGCGTTGGCCGCTTCCATGTCGGGATGGAAATGGCGGTCGTCGTCCAGATGCGGCACGTGCGCGCGGATCAGGGCGCGGGCGGCTTCCAGCGCCGCGCTCGATGCCAGCGGGGCATGAAAATCGCACCCTTGCGCCGCGGCCAGCGCCTCGATCCCGATCACGGCGCTGGCGTTGCGCGCCATGCCCATCAGGCGGCGGGCGCCGTGCGCGGCCATCGAGACATGGTCTTCCTGGTTGGCCGAGGTGGGTATGGAATCGACGCTGGCGGGATAGGCGCGCTGCTTGTTCTCGCTGACCAGCGCGGCGGCGGTGACTTGCGGGATCATGAAGCCGGAATTGAGGCCGGGCCGGGGCGTGAGGAACGCGGGCAGCCCGGACAGCGCGGGATCGACCAGCATGGCGATGCGCCGTTCGGCCAGCGAGCCGATCTCGCAGATCGCCAGCGCGATCATGTCCGCGGCGAAGGCGACCGGTTCGGCGTGGAAATTGCCGCCCGAAAGCGCCTCGTCGGTCTCGGGGAAGATCAGCGGGTTGTCGGTGACGCCGTTGGCCTCGATCGCCAGCGTCGACGCGGCCTGTCGCAGCACGTCGAGCGCCGCGCCCATCACCTGCGGCTGGCAGCGCAGGCAATAGGGGTCCTGCACGCGGGGATCGCCGGTGAGGTGCGAGGCGCGGATCGCGGAGCCGGCCATCAGTCCGCGCAAGGCATCGCCCACCGCGATCTGGCCCGGCTGACGGCGCAGCAGGTGGATGCGCGGATCGAATGGCGCGTCCGATCCTCTGGCGGCCTCGGTCGAAAGCGCGCCGGTGACAAGCGCGGCCTGAAACAGCGTTTCCGCCGCGAACAGCCCGGCCAGCGCGTTGGCGGTCGAGAACTGCGTGCCATTGAGCAGGGCCAGCCCTTCCTTGGGGCCGAGCACGGCGGATTCCAGCCCGGCTTTCGCCAGCGCGGCGGCGGCGCTCATCCGTTCGCCCGCGAAGAATGCCTCGCCCACCCCGATCATCGCGGCGGCCATGTGCGACAAGGGGGCGAGATCGCCCGATGCGCCGACCGAGCCTTGCGCGGGCACGACCGGGGTTACACCGCGCAAGAGCATGGCTTCGAGCAGCGCCACCGTCACCGGCGCGATCCCCGACGCGCCTTGCGCCAGGCTGCCCAGCTTCAGCGCCATCATCAGGCGCACGACCGCGATGGGCGACGGTTCGCCGGTGCCGGCAGCATGGCTCAGCACGATATTGCGCTGAAGCGTGGCTAGATCGGCCGTGTCGATGCGCACGCTCGCCAGCTTTCCGAAGCCGGTGTTGATGCCATAGACCGGTTCGCCCCGGTCGAGAATGCGCTCGACCGCCGCCGCCCCCGCCGCGATCGCCGGGCCGGACGATGGCGCGAGAGATACCGGTGCGCCGGCGTGGACGCGCTTCCAGTCGGCCAGCGATACCGAGCCGGGGGTAAGGACGAGTGCGGGGTTCATTTCCCTCTCCAGATACGGGCATGGAGCGGGTTGAAGCCCATGCGATAGACAAGTTCGGCCGGGCTTTCGACGTCCCAGATCGCAAGGTCGCACCACCGGCCGGCTTCCAGCGTGCCGGTCTCGTGGCCAAGGCCCAGTGCCCGCGCTGCGTTGCGGGTCACGGCCGTCAGGCATTCCTCCACCGTCAGGCGGAACAGCGTGGCGGCCATGTTCATCGTCAGAAGCAGCGAGGTGAGCGGCGAGGTGCCGGGGTTGCAGTCGGTGGCGATGGCGATGGGCACGCCGGCCGCGCGGAGCTGGTCAATCGGCGGAAGGTGCGTCTCGCGCAGGAAATAGAACGCGCCGGGCAGCAGCACCGCCACGGTGCCGGCCTGCTTCATCGCCGCGATGCCGTCCGCGTCCAGTTGTTCGAGGTGATCGGCCGAGAGCGCGCCGTGGCGGGCTGCCAGCGCCGCGCCGCCAAGGTTCGACAACTGTTCGGCATGGAGCTTGACCGGCAGGCCCAGTTCCCGCGCGCGGGCGAATACGCGTTCGATCTGGGCGGGTGAAAAGGCGATGCCTTCGCAGAACCCATCGACCGCGTCGGCCAGCCCGGCAGCGGCCACGGCCGGCAGCATCCGGTCGCAGACGAGGTCGATATAGCCATCGGCATCGCCGTCGGATTCCGGCGGCACGGCGTGCGCGCCCAGGAAGGTTGTGCGGATCGTGACCGGGCGTTCGCGGCCCAGCGCGCGGGCGGCCCGCAACAGGCGGGCCTCGCTCTCGGGCGAAAGGCCGTAGCCCGACTTGATTTCCACCGTCGTCGCACCTTCCGCGATCAGCGCGTCGAGCCGGGGCAGGGCGCTGGCCACCAGGTCGGCCTCGCTCGATGCGCGCGTGGCGCGCATGGTGGAACGGATGCCGCCGCCGGCGCGCGCGATGTCCTCGTAACTGGCGCCGGCCAGTTTCATCTCGAACTCGCCGGCGCGGTTGCCGCCGTGGACGAGGTGGGTGTGGCAGTCGATCAGCCCGGGCGTGATCCAGCGTCCGGCGCAATCGATCGTGCGCGTGGCTTCGAAAGCGGGGGCGCTGCTCGCCGCGCCCGCGAACACGATGCGGCCTTCGTCCGCCGCAATCACTCCGTCATCGACCACGCCCAGTCCGGGCATGTGCGGGGCCAGCGTGCAGAGCCGGGCGTTTTGCCAGATCGTGTCGCAGCGCATCGCATTTCCCGTGAGTCGTTGTTCTTGGCAGCGCCTTCAATAATGTATAGACAAAATGAGCGCAAGGCGGAGTCGGCCATGGTGGACAGCATGATCGAAATGACGGAGGGGGCGACGGTTTGGCATCTGGCGCAGGCGCTGCTGCCGGATGGCTGGGCGCACGACGTGCGGATCGGGGTCGTGTCGGGGAAGATCGCTTCCATCGCAGCGGGGCAGCCTGTGCGGGCCGGCGACGTGCGGATCGGCATCGGCGTTCCGGCCGTGGGCAATCTGCACAGCCACGCGTTCCAGCGCGCCATGGCCGGGCTCACCGAAATCGGCGGGCACGAAGGCGACAGCTTCTGGAGCTGGCGCGATCTGATGTACCGCTTCGTCGGCGCGATCGGCCCCGATGCGATGGAGGCGATCGCCGCGCGCGCCTATATGGACATGCTGGAAGCGGGCTTCTGCCGGGTTGGCGAGTTCCATTACCTGCACCACGATCCCGAAGGGGGCGCCTATGCCGATCCCGGCGAAATGGCCGCGCGCCTTGCCGCTGCTGCTGCCGAAACGGGCATCGGGCTGACGCTGCTGCCCGTATTCTACGCGCACGGTGGTTTCGGGGGGCAGCCGGCCAGCGCGGCACAGCGCCGTTTCCTTGAGAGCCCGGACAGCTTCGCTCGGCTGACGGCGGCAAGCCGCGCCGCCCTTGCCGGCCTTCCCGATGCGGTGGTCGGCATCGCGCCGCATAGCCTGCGTGCGGTGAAACCCGATGAACTGGCGGAAATCCTGCCGCTGGCGGAGGATGGACCGGTCCATATCCATATCGCAGAACAGATGCGCGAGGTGGAGGATTGCCTGGCGTGGAGCGGTGCGCGGCCGGTGCGCTGGCTGCTGGACCATGCCCCGGTCGATCGCCGCTGGTGTCTTGTCCATGCCACGCATGTCGATGCCGGCGAGCTGGCGGACATGGCTCGGTCTGGCGCGGTCGCGGGGCTGTGCCCGATCACGGAAGCGAATCTGGGCGACGGCATTTTCCCGGCGCGCGCGTTCGTCGATGCCGGCGGCACCTTCGGGGTGGGATCGGATTCCAACGTCCGCATCGATCTGGGCGAGGAACTGCGGCTGCTGGAATATGGCCAGCGCCTCGTCGTGGGGGCGCGCAATGTGTTGGGCGAGCCGGGTCTTTCTACTGGACGAAGCCTGTGGCAGCGCGCGGTGGCCGGCGGTGCCCAGGCGCTGGGCGTACCCGGCGGCCTTGCGGTCGGCGCGTCAGCCGATCTCGTCGTACTGCGCGACGATGGCGATCTTGCCTTGGCGCGCAGCGGCGATGCGATGCTCGATACGTTCGTCTTTGCTGGCGGCCGGCGCGACATCGCCGATGTCTGGCGCGCGGGCGATCGCGTCGTGATCGATGGACGCCATCGCGATCATGCGGCTATCGAGGCGCGGTATCGGCGGGTGGTGAAAGGGCTGCTGGAGGCATGACGCGGGGAAAGGGTGCGGAAACGCTGTCGCTGAGCCAGCGCATCCGCGCCGATATCGAGGAAAAGATCATGTCCGGCGCGTGGCGGCCGGGCGATCGCATCCCCGTGGAGCATGAACTGGCCGCGCAATATGGCTGCGCGCGCATGACCGTGACGCGCGCTACCGAAGCGCTGGCCGAAGCGGGCCTGATCGTGCGGCGCAAGCGCGCCGGATCGTTCGTGGCGCAACCCCGCATCGAATCCGCCGTGCTGGGCATTCCCGACATTCCGGCGACGATCGCCGAGCGCGGCAAGGCCTACGATCTGCGCTTGCTGTCCGCGCGGCAGCGTGTGGCGGCGGCGGGGGGCGAGGAAGATCGCTTTGGCGGCAGCGGCGATGTGCTGGAAATCGATTGTCTCCATCTGGCGGATGGCATTCCGTTCGCATTCGAACACCGGCTGATCAGTCTGGCCGTCGTTCCTGCCGCGGCGGAAGCGGATTTCAGCAGGACCCCGCCGGGTACCTGGCTGCTGGCGCATGTGCCGTGGACCGAGGCGGAGCACCGCATCGGTGCGCGAGCCGCCGATGCGCGTGCCGCCGAACTGCTGAACATTGCCAAGGGCGCGCCCTGCCTGATGCTGGAGCGCCGGACATGGCGCGGCGATGCGCACGTCACCTGGGTAAGGCAGCTGTTTGCGGCCGACGCATTCGATCTGGTGGCGCGCTTCACGCCGAAAGGCGATGCAGCCGGATAACGCGGGGCTGGCCGTGATGGCGGCCGTGGCTACGGAACGTGCTTGGTGTCTCGCGCGGATCGCGCCATCATGGGGCCACGAATCCATGGAGAGGATGCGTGTTTCTAGATCTGGACAACTATTGGCCGCCGCAGGAGCCGATCAGGCCAGGGCCTGAGCGCCGGCCGACGCTGAGCAAGCGGCGCGAAAGGGTATTGCTGGGCGTGGTGGGGGTGAACCTGCTGTTCGTGCTGGCGGCGCCCATAGCCGGGATGACATTCATCGATGTCGTGCTCGCGCTTTTCAAATGAAGGACGTGGGTGCCTGAACGCACGCGGCAAGGCACGAAAGCCCCGCGAAATGCGGAGGCAGGGAGAGAACGGGATATGGCGCAGGCAGAGGCCCTGACGACGGCAGCATCGACGGCAGCATCGACGGCGGAACGGACCGCCGCGCTTTTCACCTTCGACGAATTCATTGCGTTCTGGGCGGAAGACAGGCCGGACCGCGCCGCGCTCGACGGCCCCGATGGCGTCGTCACCTACCGCGAACTGGATGAGGTGACGCGCCGCATCGTCAGCGGCCTGTTCGATATGGGGCTGGTGCCGGGCGATCGCATTGCATGGTTCGGCAAGAACAGCGCGTTGTATTTTTCGTTATTCTTCGCGGTGGCGCGGGCGGGCATCGTGATGGTCCCGGTCGGCTGGCGGCTCGCCGCGCCGGAGGCGGCGTGGATCGTGCAAAACGCGCAGGCGAAGGCGGTATTTCTGGGCGATGGCTTCGATGCGATGCGCGATACCTTCGCGGCCGTGGAGGGCGTCGCGCGGTGCATCACCGCCGGTGAAGCGCGCGCATGGATCGCCGCGGCGGAGCCCCGTCCCTTCCAGCCGGCCGGGCTTCATGATGCGGTCCTGCAACTCTACACCTCGGGCACGACAGGCAATCCCAAGGGCGCGGTGCTGTCCAACCACAACCTGTTCGGGTTGCGCAAGCAATCGCGCGGGCAGGAGCTTCCGCACAACGTGCTGGCCGAGGACGAGGCCATTCTCGTTGCCATGCCTTGCGCGCATATCGGCGGGACCGGGCTTGGCGTCATGGCGCTGGCGGCCGGCCTTCCCGCGATTATACTGGCGGAATTCGAGCCGCGCGCGGTGTTCGATGCGGTGGAACAGAAGGGCGTGACGCGCTTCTTCATCGTGCCGGCGGCTTTGCAGATGCTGCTCAATCACCCCGATTGCGCCAGCGTGGACTACAGCCGGTTGCGCTACATCATCTATGGCGCCTCGCCGATCCCGCTGGAGCTTCTGCGGCAGTGCATCGCGATGTTCGATGCGCAGTTCATCCAAGCCTATGGCATGACGGAGACCACCGGCACGATCTGCATGTTGCCGCCGGAGGATCATTCGGTGGACGGCAACCAGCGGATGCGATCGGCCGGCAAGCCGCTGCCGGGCGTGGAGGTGCGCGTGGTGGATGGCGAAGGCCGGGAAGTGCCGCAGGGCAGCATCGGCGAAATCCAGACCCGCTCATCGAACAACATGCTGGGCTACTGGAACCTGCCCGACGCGACGCGGTCGGCGGTCAGCGAGGACGGCTGGATCGCGACCGGCGACGCCGGCTACATCGACGCCGACGGCTATGTCTACATGCACGATCGCATCAAGGACATGATCATCTCGGGCGGCGAGAACGTCTATCCCGCGCAGGTCGAAAGCGCGATCTACGGGCATCCCGATGTGCTGGAAGTGGCAGTGATCGGCGTGCCCGACGAAACCTGGGGCGAAGCGGTGAAAGCGGTCTGCGCGCCCAAGCCGGGGCACGCGATCGACCCGGCGAGCGTGATCGCGTGGGCGCGCGAACGGCTGGCCGGCTTCAAGGTGCCCAAGAGCGTGGATGTGATCGCCGCGCTGCCGCGCAATCCATCGGGCAAGATCCTGCGCCGCCAGTTGCGCGAACCCTACTGGCAGGGGCGGGAGCGGCAGGTCAACTGACGACGCTTGCCGGGCGCCCTTCGACGCCCGGCAAGGCCCCCTCCAGCTCTCAGGCGTATTCCCACATCGGGTTGCCGCGCTGCCCCGTCCGGCGGTTCGGCGGCATGCCGAGCTTGCGCAGCGTTTCGTCGGCCGACTGGTACCAGCTGCCGATCTGGTAGATCCGCTTGGCGTCCGCCCCACCAGCAACATCGCGCCCGATTTCCTCGGAAATGCGCACCATCTGTTCGATCTGCTGCACCGAGGTCATCCGTTCGCCCTTGCGGCGCCAGATGTTGTCCTCGATCCCCACGCGGACATGGAGGCCCAGCGCGATCGCGATCGTGTTGAACGGGATCACGTTGCGCATGATCGATTCGATCGTCAGCACCGCGCCATCGGGCACGCGGCGGGCGAATTCGATCAGGTCGGCCGGGTGCGTGCCCGATGCACCGCCGCCGATGGCCACGTAGTTCAGGATCAGCGGCCCCATGTATTCGCCCTTGCGGATCAGCCGCTCCACGGTTTCGAACTGGGCGATGTGCGCCAGCATGAAATGCGGCTGGATCTGCGCGTCACGCAGGCGCTTGAGGTGCTCCAGATAGAACTTCGGCCCGGATTCGAGGTACATGTCGCGATAGGCGAGGGCATAGGCCGGGTTTTCCAGGATCGTGCCGTCGACATCGCCGTCCATCATCAATTCGGTAATGTTCATCTGCGTGGTGTTGATCGCGATCGTCACCTGATCCGGCTTGGGCGAAAGGTCCGCGAGCATGTGGCGCGTATCGTCGCTCAGCCACTTGGCTTCGGCGCCTTCGCCTTCGGGCGCGAAGGAGATCGATCCGCCCACCTGGATCAGCATGTCGGGACAGGCGGTGCGGATGCGGTCGACCATCTCGTTGAACATCGAGATGCGCTTCGATCCCTGGCCGTCGGCCTCGCGGCAATGGAGGTGCAGCACCGAGGCGCCGGCGTTGTAGCAGTCCACCGCCTTTTGCACCTGTTCCTGCATCGAGACGGGGATGTCTTCGGGAAAATCGCCCGGCAACCATTGCGGGCCATAGGGCGCGACCTGAATGACCAGCTTTTCCTGGTTTTCGGGCAGCAGGCTATCGTCGAGAAAATGCATGTCGGGCCTCCTTGAGCTGCGGCTGGCTTACGCGGGGACTGGCGCGAGGCGGCGCGCCTTCATTTCATCGGCAAGCATCGGGGCGCCCAGCGCCACCGAATGAATGCCCAGCACGGCCACGCATTGCAGCACGGCCATGATTTCCTCGGGCGAGGCGCCCAGATCGAGCGCCTTGGCGATGTGGCGGCGAACGCCCGGCGCGTACATGTGGGTGCAGGAGGCATCCACCGCGATCGCGATCAGTTCGTAGGTCTTGGGATCGAGCACGCCCCTGGCGATCGGATGCGTGCCCATCGCCATGAAGCGTTCGACCCATTCCGCATCGATGGCGGCGGCCTCGTCCCAGGCGGCATTCCATTGCCCCTGCGCGCGCATGGCGTCGCAAACCGGTGTCTGGCTCATCGCTCTCTCCCTCGTTCGTCGTTGTTCGGAATAGGCGGGACGGGGTGTTCAATCTTTCTGATTTGCGCTAGAATATTTTCAATATGAGCCATATCGCCCGCCTGACCGTTCGCGCCGCGGCCGTTACCGGCATGACCGCGCTTTGCCGCAGTTATGGCGTGGATGCGGGGCGCGTGTTGCGTGCGGCGGGATTGCCGGCGGACATCGAGGCACAGCCGGACCGGCGGGTGCCGGTAACGGCCGTGAACGAAGCGCTGGAGCGGGCTGCCGTGGCCTGCGGGCGCGATGATTTCGGGCTGCGCCTTTCCGAACTGCGCGGTTTTTCCAATCTCGGCCCGATCGGCCTGATCGCACGCGACGAACCCAGCGTGGGATCGGCGCTGGCCGCTATCGAGGCCTATTTGCCCCTGCATAACGATGCCTTGGCCGTAACGCGCGAACTCTTCGGCGATGTCGTCGTCCTGCGCTCCGCCATCCTCGTGCCCGGCCCGAAAGTGCAGGCGCGCGATATTGCCGTCGCGATGCAGCATCGCATTCTCAAGCAGCTTGCCGGACCCGCGTGGGAGGCGGAAGAGGTATGCCTGACCCGTTCACCGCCCGCCGATGTGTCCCGCTTCCGGCGCGTGCTGGGCCCGCACGTCCGCTTCAATGCCGAATTCGATGGCATCGTCGTCCGGTCCGATCTGCTGGAGCGGCCCAATCCCATGGCGGAGGAAGGACTGCGCTCCTACGCCAGCCGGCTTTTGCGGATCGGCGATCCGGGGCAACCCGAAGCGATGGCCGACCGGGTCCGCCGCGTCCTGTCCTTGCTCCTTTCGAGCGGCCGTTGCACGGCGGAGCATGTCGCCGCGCAACTGGGCGTGTCGCGACGGACGCTGACGCGCGCGCTGGAGATGGAAGGAACCCGTTTTCTTGCGCTGCTGGACGAAGCGCGGATCGACGTGGCGCGGCGGCAACTGGAGGCGAAGGCGCGAAGCCTTGCCGAGATCGCAGACCTCCTGGGCTTTTCCAGCGCATCGGCGTTCAGCACCTGGTTCCGGCATCATCATGGCATCACCCCGCGCGATTGGCGCAACCGGGCATGAATGGTTGCGCCAATGCGGCTTGAGTTTTGCCGTCGCGATCCCTAGCCCGATCCGGCAACGGGACAAGGAAGTCGGGGCGTGGAGGCAGGCAAGCAGCAAAGAGCGCTCGAAGGTGTCCGGGTACTCGATCTCTCCCGCGTGCTGGCCGGCCCCTGGTCCACGCAGATTCTGGCGGATCTGGGCGCGGACGTGCTCAAGGTCGAACTGCCCGGGAAGGGAGACGATACCCGTAGCTGGGGACCTCCCTTCCTGAAGCTGCCGGACGGTTCCGACGATCCACGCGAAAGCGCCTATTATCTCTGCGCCAACCGCAACAAGCGTTCGGCCGCGATCAACCTCGCTCATCCCGATGGCGCGGCGCTGATCCGGCGGCTGGCCGAGCGGGCGGACATCATGGTGGAGAACTTCAAGGTCGGCGGCCTGGCCAAGTATGGCCTCGATTACGACAGCATGCGCGCGATCAATCCCCGCCTTGTCTATTGCTCGATCACGGGCTTCGGCCAGACCGGCCCTTACGCCGATCGGCCGGGGTACGATTTCGTGGCGCAGGGCATGGGCGGTTTCATGTCGATCACCGGGGAAGAACACGGCGGACCGCTGCGCGCCGGGGTGGCCATGGCCGACATTTCCACGGGCATGTACGCCACCGTTTCCATGCTGGCCGCGCTGCGCCATGCCGAACGGACGGGCGAGGGCCAGCATATCGATATCTCGCTGCTCGATACGCAGATCGCCACGCTGGCCAACCAGGCGTCGAACTGGCTTGTCGGCGGCGTTAATCCCGGAAGGATGGGCAACCGCCACCCTACGGTCGTGCCCTACAAGACCTTCCGCGTGAAGGATGGTGAGATCATCATCGCGGTGGGCAACGACGGCCAGTTCCGCAGTTTCTGCGTGGAGATGGGTCGGCCCGAACTGGCGGACGATCCCCGCTTCGTCACCGGGTCGCAGCGGTTGATCAACCGCGACGCGATCGAGGGCATCTTCCAGGAAATCGTGGCCGATCTGGAAGGCGGACCGCTGGTGGAACGGCTGGTGGCCGTCAATGTGCCGGCGGGACCGGTGAACACCATCCGCGATATCTTTGCCGATCCGTTCATCGCCGCGCGCAAGACGGTGCACCGGTTCGTGCGCGAGGACGGCGTGGAGATCCCCGCCGTGGCCTTTCCGGCCAAGCTGTCCGCCACGCCGGCCGACTATCGCCATCGCCCGCCGCGCATCGGTGAAAACACGCGTGAATTGCTGCACGAATGGCTGGTGCTGGACGATGCGGAACTTGCCGCACTCGAAGCGGGTGGCGCGGTGGTGCAGCGATGATCCAGCCGTCGCCGCGTCCGGACGGCGGCGCGGCAGTAAGAATTTGATGATGAAGATATGCCAATAGCGAACCATGAAGGATTCGCCTGGCGGATGGGGGATGTGGTTGCGGCGCGCCTTGCTGGCGCTTGCCGCAGTGTTCGCCATTGGTTTTGGATCTGCCGTACAGGCCGCGCACTGGCCGTTGCCACACTCCCTTTGCCACGCCGTCAGCGTGATGGCGCAATCGCCCCGTGCCGCGCCGCGTTCTCCCTATTCCTGCAACGGTACGCCAACCGGCTATCAACGCGGAACGCTGTGGCTGCGGGTCGATCTGGACACGATTCCGATCCCGCGAAACGATCTGGTTCTCAGCATCCACAACACCCGGTTCGACGCCTTGTCGGTGGGCTTTGTCTATGCCGATGGCGTAACCGCATGGCAGGGCGTGCACGGCGGCGATTTCGGCACGCACTGGCGCCCCGGCGCGCAGATTGCGTTCGCGGCGCCTGATCGCGAAGCGCCGTTGCGCACGATCGTGCTGCAATTCGACCGCCTGACCAGCTACGATCTGCTGCGGATGCGGCTGGCGACGCAAGGCGATGGTGCGCTGGAAGTGGTGGCGCTGGCCGCCTGTGTGGGCGCCGCGCTGATGCTGCTGTTCATCGCGGCTCTGTACAATATCTCGCTGTCTTTCGCGGTGCGCCGGCAATTCCCGGCCTGGCAGGCCGCGTGGGCGGGTTGCATGGTGATCTGGGGGGCCGTCTGGTCGCAGCTCAACCTGTTCGTGCTGCCCGGCATGGCCGGCAGCTTTTCCGCGCAGCTTTGTACCGGGCTATCGTGCCTCGCGGTGATGCTGGCGACCTTCGGCGCGATCACCGCGCTCGACCGCCGGGAGATACCCGTTGCCCTGCGGATCGCGACGCTGGCGCTGGGCATCGGCATCGGCGCGCTGGGCGTGCCCTTGAGCTTCATGCGCGCGGGGCCGTTGGAATTCTGGGCCTCCGTGCTTGGTATGCTGGTGCTTGCGGATCTGACGGCGATCACGGTCAGCCTGACCATCGCATGGCGGCGCGGCAACGCGCTGGCGCGCGATTTCGCCGCTGCCTGGGCAGTGCCGATGATCACGCTGGGGGTGACGCAGTTCCTGCCGACGGACCGGCTGTTCTGGGGCGGGGGATCGCAGATGCTGGTCCTGCTGGCGGCGACCTGGCAGACGATCTGGGTTTCCGTTTCGGCGACGCGCCGCCTGGGCCGTCTGCGTGTAGAGCGCGATCATGCCTTGCAGGCCGAAGCGATAGCGCACGATCTGGCCCGTCGCGATCCCCTGACCGGCCTCCGCAACCGGCGCGGCTTTACGGAGGCGATCGAACCGATGGTATCGGGTGCGGCCGCCGGTGACAGCCCCTTCGCGCTGCTGCTGATCGACGTCGATCGCTTCAAGGTGGTCAACGATACGCACGGGCACGATGCCGGCGATCAGGTGCTGTGCATCATCGCGCGGCAACTGGAACGGTGGGAGGGCGCGCTGTGCCTGCCGGCCCGCTTCGGGGGCGAGGAGTTCGCCCTGGCAATCAGCGGACTGCATGCGTTCGCCGCGACCCAGTTCGCCGAAAGCCTGCGCGAGGATATTGCCGCGGCCGACTATGGCGCGGTTATCGGCGCGGGGCGCATCACCGTGAGCATCGGCCTCGCCACCGCGACCGAGGATGCGGATTTCCAGATTCTTTACCGGCAGGCAGACCGGTCGCTGTACGAGGCCAAGCGGCGGGGCCGCGATTGCGTGGTTGCCAGCGGTCCGCGGCCGGACGATGGTCTTGCAGTGGACTTGGTAGCCTGACCCCGGCAGACGCTGTGGCTC
This sequence comes from Novosphingobium sp. UBA1939, assembly GCF_002336885.1. Lineage (NCBI taxonomy): Bacteria > Pseudomonadati > Pseudomonadota > Alphaproteobacteria > Sphingomonadales > Sphingomonadaceae > Novosphingobium > Novosphingobium sp. UBA1939. Next base: position 13,633 of record NZ_DDFB01000109.1, read on the forward strand.
AGTTCCCTGCGTCGATCCGTGCCTGGATCTGCTTGTAGAAGGCTTCGCGTGCCGCCGGCTCCGGCCCCTTGCTCGCGCGCGTCCAGTCGGCGTTTGACGCGATCACCAGCTTCCGCTTCGGATCGATGAAAATACCCTGCCCGAAAATGCCTTGCGCGGCGACCGAGCCATCATCGTAGGTCCACCACTGGAAGCCATAGCCTTTGCCCGGGTGGCCGATATCCTTCTGCTTGGTTGTCGCCTGCGCGAACCAGTCGGTGGGCACGATCTGCCGGTCGCCCGCCTTGCCGTTGGCCAGCACGAACAGCCCGAACCGCGCGAAATCGCGCGTGGCGGCCTGGAGGCAACAACCGGCGATTTCATGCCCCGTCTTGCCCTTTAGCCATGTCGCCTTGGCTTCCATGCCGGCGGGCTGCCAGACCTTTTCCTGCAGGTACTGCGCCAGCGGCTTCTTCACCGCCGATGAAACCAGCACGCCGATCAGGTTCGTCTCGCCCGTGTTGTAGTGCCACACTTCGCCAGGTGGGTGCGCGCGCGGCAGCTTGCGCATGTAGCTGACGGTGGCGTCGACACCGGGATCGGGCTTCGCGGTGTTGAAACGCGCGACATCCGAATTGGGGTCTTCGTAGTCCTCGTTCCAGCGCACGCCGGAACTCATTGTCAGCAACTGGCGGATGCTGACGTCGTCGTAGGCGGAGCCGCGCAGGTCGGGAATGTACTGGCTGACCTTGTCTTCCAGACTTCGGATCGCGCCGTCCTGAATCGCCGCGCCGACCAGCGTCGAGGTAAACGACTTCGCGACCGAGAAGCTGGTCCATCGCCCTTGCGCGTCGAAACCCAGCCCGTAGCGTTCGAACCGGACCTTGCCATCCTGCAGGATCACGATCCCCGCTTCGCGCTGCTTGGCGAGATAGTCATCGATCCCTGGAATCGTCAGCGGTTTCCCTTCGGGCAGGGCCAGCGGATGCGGCGATGGCGCGATCTCGTTGGCCTGCGCCAGCAACGGCAGGCGGTCCATTGCCCGGAACGCGGCATCGCGCTGGCTTTCGGACCACATCAGCACATCGGCATTGGTCGGCATCGCGGCAAGGATGCCGCGCGTTTCCTTGTCGAGACTGGCGTACCAGCCGCCTCCCGCCGCCAATGCCACGATCGCAATGCCCAGCGCGATGGTTCTCTTGCGCATACCTTCATCCTCCCGTTCGTTGCCCGGCCGGTTCCTCCGTGCCGTTGTGCTGTTCGGCGGTCAGCATAGCCATTCACCTGGTGGACGAAAGGGGTTGATGTGTCGTTCCGGACGTCAGGCTGCGGCGTCCTCAACCGCGTTGGAGCGCTGGACAAGCTCCACGAAATTGCGTGCCGTTGGAGACAGCTGGGCATGATGGACCAACCATAGCCGCGTCTCGAGCGGCGGGGAAAACTGGCGGTAGACCAGATTGTCCACGTGGAGGCGGACCAGCGATTCGGCGAGGATCGTGGCGCCGAAGCCCGCTGCTACCAGGCCGAGCAGGGTGGCCAGCCCGTTCGCTTCGTGCGCCACCCTGGGCTGAACGGCGGCCTGTTCGCACAACCAGAAGAAATGTTCGTTGAACCCTGCTCCGGCCGCCGCGCTGTAAAGCACCAGCGGCTCGTCGCGCAGGTCGGCGATGGTGGGATCGAGATCGCGTGTGGCGAGCGGGTGATCCTTACGCAGGGCCAGCACCATGCTTTCCTCTATCAGGCAGGTCGCGGTCAGATCGGACGAGAGCAAGGGCTTGCCGAACCCGCGGATAATCGCCACCTCGATTTCGTTTTGCGCCAGCGCGTCGAGTTGTTCGTCGCGGCCCAGTTCCTCCAGCTTCAGCTCCACTTCCGGGTGCGCCTGCCGGAAGTGGTACAGCGCCTGCGAGATTTTCGGGACGAACGGCGCGGACGCGGTAAACCCCAGCGCCAGGCGCCCGATTTCCCCCCTCTGCGCGCGCCGGGCGGTGTGCGCGGCATAGTCCGCCTGCTGCAAGGCCAGCCTCGCTTCGGGCGCGAACAGTTCGCCTGCGCGGGTCAGCCGCACGCGCCGGCTGGTCCGGTCGAACAGCCGCACGCCCAGTTCATCCTCCAGCGCGCGGATCTGCTGGCTCAGGGGAGGTTGCGAAATGCCGAGCCGCGCGGCGGCGCGGCCGAAATGCATTTCATCAGCCACGCACAGGAAATAGCGAAGGTGCCTGAGATCCATCAGTTTATGTTGCTCTGCATATCAATCATGCCGTATTATATATTAGACGCAACATGACGGAAAGCGCATGGAGCGGCACCACCGCCGCCACGTTCCAGTTGGCGGTCTCTTGCTGTCGCGGAAGCCTTGGGGTCGGGCTTCGGTCGCAGGCGGCAATCAGGTGCATCCGGGGAGAGGAAGCGTGAACGGACTTTTCCGCGATGTGCGGAGAAGGCGTGGAGTCGTGAATGTTCAATATCGTCAAGATCGCGTTGCACCGTCCCCTGACCTTCATCGTGATGGCGATCCTGATCGCCATCGGTGGCGTGCTGGCGGCGCTGCGCACTCCGGTCGATATCTTTCCGGACATCCGCATCCCGGTGATCGCCGTGGCGTGGCAATATTCCGGCCTGCCGCCCGACGATATGGCGGCGCGCATCATCACCCCTTACGAACGCACGCTGACAACCACCGTCAACGATATCGAGCACATCGAAAGCCAGTCCTTCCAGGGCATTGGCATCGTGAAGATCTATTTCCAGCCGGGCGCGGACATCCGCACGGCGACCGCGCAGGTCACCTCGATCTCGCAATCGGTGCTCAAGCAGATGCCACCGGGAATCACCCCGCCGCTGATCCTGAACTACAACGCTTCCACCGTGCCGATCATCCAGCTTGCCATGTCGGGCAAGGGCTTGTCCGAACAGCAACTGTTCGATCTTGGCCAGAACCAGATCCGCCCGCAGCTGGTGACGGTTCCGGGCCTTGCCATGCCCTATCCTTCGGGCGGCAAGCAGCGCCAGATCCAGATCGACCTCAATCCGCTGGCGCTCCAGTCCAAGGGCCTTTCGGCGCAGGACGTGGGCAACGCGATTGCGGCGCAGAACCAGATCAACCCCGCCGGCTTCGTCAAGATCGGGCCGACGCAGTACAGCGTGCGCCTGAACAACGCGCCGGATTCGGTCGCCGCGCTGAACGACTTGCCGGTCAAGGTGGTCAACGGGGCCACCATCACCATGCGCGATGTGGCCTTCGTGCGCGATGGCAGCGCGCCGCAGCAGAACGTGGTGCATGTCGATGGTCGCCGGTCCGTGCTGCTCACCGTGCTCAAGAACGGCGCGACCTCGACGCTGGCCATCATCGATGGTGTGAAGACCACTTTGCCCAAGATCGCCGCCGGGCTGCCCGATGCCCTGCGCATCGTGCCGGTAGGCGACCAATCGCTGTTCGTGAAGGCGGCGGTCAGCGGGGTGATCCACGAAGGCGCCATCGCGGCGGCGCTGACGTCGCTGATGATCCTGCTGTTCCTTGGCTCGTGGCGGTCCACCGTCATCATCGCGTTGTCGATCCCGCTGGCCATCCTTGCCGCGGTCGCGGCGCTGGCGGCGTTCGGTCAGACGATGAACGTGATGACGCTGGGCGGGCTGGCGCTCGCGGTCGGCATCCTCGTCGACGACGCGACGGTAACGATCGAGAACATCAACTGGCACCTGGAACAGGGCAAGGGCGTGATGGAGGCGATCCTAGACGGCGCCGCCCAGATCGTAACGCCGGCGTTCGTTTCGCTGCTGTGCATCTGTATCGTGTTCGTGCCGATGTTCTTCCTGCCGGGCGTGGCAGGCTTCCTTTTCGTGCCGATGGCGTTGTCGGTGGTCTTCGCCATGATCGCCTCGTTCATCCTGTCGCGCACGCTCGTTCCGACCATGGCCATGTACCTGCTGAAGCCGCATCAGCCGGAGAGCGAGAACCACCACCTTGCCGGCGCGCCGCGATCGCGCAATCCGCTGGTCCGCTTCCAGCGCGGGTTCGAACGGCGCTTCGAGGCAATCCGTGATAGCTATCTCGGCCTGCTGAATCGCGCCCTGGAGGCGAGAAAGCCCTTCATTGTCGGCTTTCTCGCCGTGGTGGTGCTCTCGTTCGGGCTGCTGCCATTCCTGGGCAGCAATTTCTTTCCCAGCGTCGATTCCGGCCAGATCGCGATGCATGTCCGCGTGCCGGTGGGCGCGCGGATCGAGGATACGGCGGCGCGCTTCGACCGGATCGGAACCGCGATCCGCCAGATCATCCCGGCAGACCAGCTGGGATCGCTGACCGACAACATCGGCTTGCCGGTCAGCTCGATCAACACCGTGTACAACAACAGCGGCACAATCGGCCCGCAGGACGGCGATATCCTGATCGCGCTGAAGGAAGGGCACGAGCCGACCGATCGCGTGGTATCGCGCCTGCGCTCCGAACTGGCGCGCCGCTTTCCGGGCACGACCTTCGCCTTCCTGCCCGCCGATATCACCAGCCAGATCCTGAACTTTGGCGCGCCGGCCCCGATCGATGTGCAGATCACGGGCAGGAACGTGCAGGCATCGCGGGTCTATGCCCAGAAGCTGCTGGCGCGGATGAAGCTGATCCCCGGCCTTGCCGATGCGCGTATCCAGCAACCGGCCAATGCGCCGCAGCTCAACGTGGACGTCAGTCGCGCCCGTATCGGGCAATATGGTCTGACGGAGCGCGACGTGACCAACAGTCTCGCCGCTTCGCTGGCCGGAACCTCGCAGACCGCACCGGTGTTCTTCGTGAATCCCGAAAACGGCGTGCAATACCCGGTCGTGGCGCAGGCGCCGGAGTACCTGTTGGATTCCGTCAGCGCCCTTTCGAACGTGCCAGTCTCCGGCGCGGCCGGCAGCGCGATCCAGCCACTCGGGGGCCTGGCCGGTGTTTCGCGCGGGAATACCGTTCCCGTCATTTCGCACTATAACATCCAGCCCGCGCTCGACATCTACGGCACGACCGAAGGACGCGACCTGGGCGCGGTTTCGGGTGACATCCAGGCGGCCATCAAGGCGCTGGAAAAGGAGCAGCCCAAGGGCGTGAACGTGACCATCCGTGGCCAGTTCGCCACGATGAACACGGCGTTTTCGGGCCTGGGCTTCGGCCTGATCGGCGCGGTGGTGCTGATCTACCTGCTGATCGTCGTCAACTTCCAGAGCTGGGTCGATCCCTTCGTCATCATCACCGCGCTGCCGGCGGCGCTGGCCGGGATCGTGTGGATGCTGTTCGGCACCGGCACCACCTTGTCCGTGCCAGCCCTGACCGGCGCGATCATGTGCATGGGCGTCGCCACTGCGAACTCGATCCTTGTCGTCAGCTTCGCGCGTGAGAAACTGGCGGAGTTCGGCGATGCCAGACGGGCCGCGCTGGAAGCCGGTCTCGTCCGCTTCCGCCCGGTGCTGATGACGGCGCTGGCCATGATTATCGGCATGGCGCCGATGGCGCTGGGCCTCGGCGAGGGCGGCGAACAGAATGCCCCGCTCGGCCGCGCCGTGATCGGCGGCCTCGTCTGCGCCACTATCGCCACGCTTTTCTTCGTTCCCGTTGTTTTCAGCTTCGCCCACCGCAAGCGGAAGGTCGAAGCCACGTCCCCGGAGCTGCAACCCAGCCATGCATGACACGACTTCGCATACCGAACAGGAAATCCAGCCTTCCATCTCGTCCGGTCCGGACAGCCGCGGGTTGAAGCGCGCCGGGATGGGCGCTGTGGTGGTGGCGCTGGCCGTGGTGGCCGTGGGCGTGGGCGTGCGCATCCATGCCACGGGCACGCTGCGCCAGACCGCGGCCGAGGCGGCGATCCCCACCGTCAGCGTGGTCGTGCCCAAGGCCGATGCCGATGGCGCGCCGCTGGTGCTGCCAGGCAACGTGCAGGCGTTCAACAGCGCGGCGATCTATGCGCGGACCAACGGCTATGTGCGGCAATGGCTGGCGGACATCGGCGATCGCGTGCGCGCGGGGCAGGTGCTGGCCGTGCTCGATGCGCCCGAAGTCGATCAGCAGTTCGCCGCCGCCCGCGCCGATTACCAGACGGCGCTGGCCAACCAGCGACTGGCCGCCACCACGTCCGCGCGCTGGCACGCGATGCTGGCGCAGGATGCCGTTTCACGGCAGTCGGCTGACGAGAAGGCCGGCGATCTTGCCGCGCGCACGGCGGTATCGAACGCGGCGTTGGCCAATGTGAAGCGCTTGCAGGCGCTGCAGGGCTTCACCCGGCTTTCGGCGCCGTTCGCCGGCACTGTCACCAGCCGATCGGCCCAGGTGGGCGCGCTGGTGGTGGCGGGCAACGCCTCCTCGCAGCCGTTGTTCACGGTGTCGGACACGCACCGGATGCGCATCTATGTGAAAGTGCCGCAGAACTATTCCGCCGATATCGCGCCCGGCATGGCGGCGGATCTGAGCCTGCCGGAATATCCCGGCCGCACGTTCCATGCGGTGCTGACGCGCAGCGCCGGTGCCGTGGACGCGCAGTCCGGGTCCGTGCTGGTGGAATTGCAGGCCGACAACCCCGATGGCGCCCTGAAGCCGGGCGCCTTCGCACAAGTCAGCTTCAAGGTCGGCGGTGGTGGAGGCAACGCGGTGTCGGTGCCGGGCAGCGCGATTCTCTACAGTAACAAGGGGCCGAGCGTGGTTGTCGTGGGGCAGGACAACCGCGTGACCGTCCGTCCGGTGACAATCGCGCGGGACGAAGGCGCCACGGTGCTGCTCTCGTCCGGCGTCGCGAGGGGGGAACGCCTGGTCGATACCCCGCCCGATGCGATCCAGACCGGCGACCGTGTGCACGTGCAGGCTTCCGAAAGCGGAAAGGCCGGCAAGTAATGCGCGCGGGCAAGGTGGCTTACGCCGCGCTGCTGCCGGCATTGCTGGCGGGCTGTTCGATGACGCCCGCCTACCATCCGCCCAGCGTGGCGGTCCCGGATGCCTTCAAGGAAGTGAAGGGGTGGGCGGCGGCAACGCCGATGGACGGCGCGGCGCGCGGGACATGGTGGAAGGGTTTCAACGACCCGGTGCTCGACGATCTGGAAGACCGCGCCGAAAAGGCCAGCCCGACGCTCGCCGCCGCGCTCGCCCGCTACGATCAGGCGCAGGCGGTGGTCAAAGGCGAGCGGGCCTCGCTGGTGCCAGAGATTGATGCCAGCGGCAGCTTCGCGCGAACACGCGTGTCCGCCGACCGCCCGCTGTCCAATGGCAGCGCGCAAACCTACAACAACGCCATTGTCGGTGGCGGGTTGAGCTACGAAGTGGACCTGTGGGGCCGTATCCGCGCCTCGGTTTCCGCCGCGCGCGCGGAAGCGCAGGCGAGCGACGAGGACGTCGTCTCGGCCCGGCTCAGCCTCCAGACCTCGGTGGCGGACGCTTATGCCCGGTTGCGCGGGCTGGATGCCGAAGCCGAACTGCTGCGGCAGACGGTGGCGGCGTTCGAGCGGGCCTATGACCTGACGCGGACACGCCATGATGGCGGCATTGCCTCGGGCATCGACGTCAGCCGCGCCCTGACCGTGCTGGGCAATGCGCGTGCGCAAATAGCCGCCGTGGCCAGCCAGCGGGCGGCGACCGAGCACGAGATCGCCGCGCTGGTGGGGGCGGTCGCCTCGGACTTTTCCATTGCGCCACGCGCGCAGCCCTTGCTGCCGCTGGCGCTGGCCACCGGGGTTCCCTCCGAGCTGCTCCAGCGCCGGCCCGACATCGCGGCGGCGGAGCGGCGCATGGCTGCCGCCAATTCGCGGATCGGCGTGGCGCGGGCCGCGTTCTTCCCCACGGTTACGCTTGGCCTTTCCGGCGGTTTCCAGACCACGGACGGTTCGTTGCTGATCGCGCCCAACACGTTCTGGGGGCTGGGGCCGATCGCGGCCGCGCTGGCGGTGTTCGACGGCGGCCGCCGCGCGGCCAAGGTGCGGCTGACCCGGGCGCAGTATACCGAACAGGCCGAAAAGTACCGCCAGACCGTGCTCATGGCGTTTCGCCAGACCGAGGACGCGCTTGCGGCCGGGCGGCTGCTCGGCCAGCAGGTGGTGGACCAGAAGACGGCGGCCGATGCGGCGGTGCGCAGCAGCACGCTGGCGCTGGCGAGCTACCGGGATGGCGGCGCGGACTATCTGGAAGTGGTGACGGCGCAGACGCAGGCGCTGGATGCCCAGCGTGCGCTGCTCAACGTGGAAACGCAGCAGATGCGCGCCAGCGTCGCGCTCGTGAACGCGCTCGGCGGCGCGTATTGATGGATTTGCCGGGCGGCGTTCAAATGTAACCTTCGTGACAATCCGGATCTCTCGGTCTGCTATGGTGTGGATGGGAGATCACGGAAAGCAGGCGGAGGTTCTGATGGGCAGGAAGCGGACCGGCAGGTTCTGGCGGTGCGCCGCCATTGCGCTGGCAGTGGCCACGGGCGGCCATGCCGCATGGGCGCAAAGCGTGCCGGTGGGCGGCGGAGTCGTGCAGGGACCGGGCACGCCCGGCCCGATCAAGCGCGGCAAGGCGCCCGGCTATGACTTCCAGGACCAGTACATCGGGATTCCCGGCAAATCCGTTGCCGACAACATGGAACCGATGATCGATCATCCGGACCAGACCGCGGAAGCCGGAAAGAAGCTGGCCGATCTCCAGCGCAAGACCGGAAAGAAGCCCAACATCATCGTGTTCCTGATGGATGACGTGGGCTGGATGGACTTCGGCTTCAACGGCGGCGGCGTGACGCTGGGCGCGCCGACGCCCGATGTCGACAAGGTGGCGGCGCAAGGGCTGGTGCTAACCTCCGCCTATTCGCAGCCAAGCTGCTCGCCCTCGCGCGCGACGATTCTCACCGGGCAATTGCCGATCCATCATGGCCTGCTGCGGCCGCCGATGTATGGCGAGGCCGGCGGGTTGAACGGCAAGCCGACGATCGCCTCGATGCTCTCGGCACAGGGCTATATCACCCAGGCCATCGGCAAGTGGCACGTGGGTGAAAACGAAGGGTCGCAGCCGCAGAATGCCGGTTTCGACGATTTCCGTGGCTTCCTTTCGGTGTCCGACATGTACACCGAATGGCGTGATCCCAATTTCAATCCGGAAGTGGCGCTCAGCCCCACGCGCAGCCGGCTGATCGAGGAAGCGCCGTTCAACAAGTACGACGTTCACGCCGCGAAGGGCGGCAAGATCGAGAACGTGGGCCTTATCACGGTGGACTACAGCCGCGATCTCGACCAGCGCTGGGCCAATTACGCCGTCGATTTCCTCAAGCGGCAGAAGGGCGCAAGCAAGCCGTTCTTCCTCTACTACGGCACGCGCGGCTGCCATTTCGACAACTATCCGAACGCTTTCTACGCCGGCCGTTCGCCCGCGCGAAACGACTACACCGACTGCCTCGTCGAAATGAACGACATCTTCGCGCGGCTCTACAAGACGCTGGAAGAGACGGGCGAGATCGACAACACGATGATCGTGTTCACGTCGGACAACGGGCCGGAACAGGAAATCGATCCCCACGGCCGCACGCCGTTCCGGGGTGGCAAGGGATCGACCTGGGAAGGCGGAGTCCGCGTGCCGACCTTCGTGTACTGGAAGGGCATGATCGGGCCGCGCAAGTCCGACGGCCTGTTCGATTTCGCGGACATCCTGCCCACCAGCCTGAGCCTTGCCGGCGTGAAGGGGGCCGCGATCGGCGAGAAGATGGGGGCGGGCAACTATCTCGACGGGGTTGACCAGACCTCGTTCCTGCTCGCCGACAACGGCGCCTCGAACCGGCGCAGCATCCTGTATTTCTGGAACACCCAGTTCGCCGCGGTGCGAATGGACGAGTTCAAGTTCACCATGCTGACGCAGGACCCCTATGCGATGACGCCCAACGGCAACCACGGCGGGTTTACCGGCACGGTCAGCCAGACGGCGGGCGGCACCATGTTCAACCTCTACGCCAATCCGCAGGAGGATAATTCGGTGGCGATCCGGCACTTGCCGATCGCCATTCCGGTCGGCGCGGAAATCGCGCGCTACCAGCAGGTACTGCGCAAGTACCCGCCCAAGGTGCAGATCGGTTTCACCACCGGGAAGTAGGCGGGACGGGGAGCGATCGCCGTTGCCTGGGGCGATGACAGGCGTACCCTGACGTCTTAGGCTGCGCGGCCATGGGCGAAGACGATTTTGCGATGGCGGCCGCCGCGCTCGACCGGTGCGGCTGGCTCGATGGACATGGCGGCGACCTGCGCCGCCGCCTGCTGGCCCACGGCACGTTGCGGGTGCTGCCTGCGGGCCGTTGGGCCTATGCCGAAGGGGATGACGACAGCGGCATTCTCGTTGTCGTGCGCGGCGCGTTGCAGATCTATGCGCAGGCGCCGGGGGACCGGGACGTGCTGATCGGCCAGATCGGCCACGGCAATGCCATCGGTCAGACGGCGCGCTTCGGCGGCGGCCCCCGGCTGGTCACCGCGATCAGCACGGCGGCCAGTCTGGTTCTCCAGGTGACCGACGCCGCACTGGCGGCCATCGCGCGCGACGAACCCCTGATCTGGCAGGCCATCGCCAGCCTCAACTATGCGCAACTGCGGATGATGGTGCAATTGCTGGCCGAAACCACCGCCTTGCCACCCCGGCAGCGGCTGGCGGCGCGGCTGGCGCGCTTCGCCTCCGACGCGCGCACGGGGGCGGAGCTGCCTCTCAGCCAGCAGGCGCTGGGCGAGATGGTCGGCCTCAGCCGGAAGACCGTGAACGCTTGCCTTGCCGATCTGGAGCATCGCGGGCTGGTGCGCCGCCGGTACGGCGCGATCGAGGTTCCCGATGCGGCGGCGCTGCAGGCGCACGCCTTTGCCATGGAAGCCTAGGTACGCCTCAGCCTCCAGCCTGCGCCACTTCCAGCGCCTCGCTGGCGTCCAGCCATGCGGCCTCCGCCTCTTCCAGTTCGTCGGCCACGGTGGCGCGGCGGCGGGACAGTTCGCCCATGTTGAGCTGGGCAAGGTCGTTCGGCGCGGAAGCCGGATCGATCAGCGCGGCATCGAACGCCGAAAGCTGCTTCTGCAACCGGCCCATGCGCGTTTCCGCCTCGCTCACCTGCTTCTTCAGCGCGCGCATGTCCTCGCGCCATTGCGCGCCGGCCTTGCGTTGGGGCTTGGCGCCCTTGGCGTCGCTGGACTGCGCTTCGCGCGGCTGGTTCCGGCCCAGGATGAAGTCGATGTAGTCTTCCATCGACCCGGCGTATTCGGTCGCCGTGCCGCCATCGACCAGCACCAGCCGGTCCGCCGTCAGTTCCACCATGTGCCGGTCGTGGCTGATGAGGATGACCGCGCCGTCATAGGCGTTGAGCGCCTGTACCAGCGCCTCGCGCGCATCGACATCGAGGTGGTTGGTCGGCTCGTCGAGGATGAGCAGGTGCGGCGCATCGCGCGTGACCAGCGCCAGCGCCAGCCGCGCGCGTTCGCCGCCCGAAAGCGTGCCGACCTGCGACGTGGCGGTATTGCCCGAGAACCCGAACCGCCCGAGCTGCCCGCGCACGGCGGCGGGCGTCTTGCCGTCCATCGCCCGTGTCATGAGTTCGAGCGGGGTTGAGGCGCTGGCCAGTTCCTCCACCTGATACTGGGTGAAATAGCCGATCTGCGTCTTGCCCGAGAGGCGCATCACGCCATCCATCGCTTCAAGCTGGCCGGCCAGCAGGCGCGCCAGCGTGGTCTTGCCGTTGCCGTTGCGGCCGAGCAGCGCGATGCGGTCGTCCGGATCGATGCGCAGGTCGAGCCGTGCAAGCACCGGTGCGCCGGGGGCATAGCCGACCGCCGCCTTGTCCAGCGTGATCAGCGGCGGGCGCAACTCGTCGGGGCTGGGGAAGTCGAAGCGCATCGTCGGGTCTTCGATCAGCGCGGTGATCGGCTGCATCCGGGCCAGCATCTTGGCGCGCGATTGCGCCTGCTTGGCGGTGGAGGCGCGGGCGCTGTTGCGGGCGACATAGTCCTGCAGCTTGGCGCGTTGCGCGTCCTGCGCGGCGCGCGCGGCGGCGAGTTGCGCGGCGCGTTCGGCGCGCTGGCGCTCGAAGCTGTCATAGCCGCCGGGGTAAAGCGTGATCTTGCCGCCCTGCAGGTGCAGGATGGTATCGACCACGTTGTTCAGCAGATCGCGCTCGTGGCTGATGACGATCAGCGTGCCGGGATAGGACTTGAGGAAGTTCTCCAGCCACAGGGTCGCTTCAAGGTCGAGGTGGTTCGACGGTTCGTCGAGCAGCAGCAGGTCGGGCGCCGAAAACAGCAGCGCCGCCAGCGCGACGCGCATTTTCCAGCCGCCCGAGAAGCTGTCGAGCGGCTGGGCCTGCATCTCTTCGTCGAAGCCCAGCCCGATCAGGATGCGTGCGGCGCGGGACGGGGCGCTGTAAGCATCGATCGCCAGCAGTCGATCATGAACGTCGCCCAGCCGGTCGGGATCGGTGCAGGTCTCCGCTTCGGCCAGAAGCTGTTCGCGCTCCTTGTCCGCCGCCAGCACGGTTTCGAACGGTGTTGCGGTGCCGGCCGGCGCTTCCTGCGCGATATAGCCCAGGCGCGCGCGGCGCGGCATCTCGATCGCGCCGTCGTCGGGCTCGATTTCCCCGATGATGGCCTTCATCAGCGTCGATTTGCCCGCCCCGTTGCGGCCAATCAGGCCGACCTTGCCGCCGGTGGGAAGCGAGGCGGAGGCGCGGTCGAGAATGGTGCGGCCGCCCAGCCGCACCGTGATATCGTTGATCGTCAACATGCCGCGCGCCTAGCAGGCCCGGCGCGAAAGCCCAACGGCCTATCTCGGCCGGCTATCCTGGTTGGCGCGTCAATGCAGCTTTAACTGCCGCCAGGCGGTCGGCGGCTGGCCGGCGAAGCTGCGGAAGGCGCGGGTGAAGTGGCTCTGGCTGCCGAAGCCGAGCGCTTCCGAAATCTGCGCGACGGTCAGTTCGGTGCTGGAGAGCATTTCCTGCGCGCGCTCCAGCCGGGCCTTCATCACGTACTGGTGCGGGCTGAGGCCGGTGGCGCGCTTGAACACCCGGCAGAAATGCGATGGCGTGAGGCCCACTTCGGCGGCGAGCGATTCCACCGTGTGTTCCTCCTCCGGGTGGGTCAGCACCGCGTTCATGACGTGATGGATGCGATAGGCGGAGAAGTAGGAGGTTGGAAAGGCCGTGGCGTTGGCGTCCGCCGGGCCGCGCAGCATGTGGGCCTTCAGCGCATCGACCAGCGTGGAGACATAGACGTTCCGCTCCGGCGTTTCCGGCGCATAGAGTTCCGCCAGCACTTGCCGCGTCAGCGCCACGCCCAGCGGGTCGGAAAAGGCGAAGCGCATCCGGTGGAACTGGTCGCGCGCGGGCACGGCGCGAAGTTGATCTTCCGCGATGGACAGGGTCACGACGTCCAGCTCGCCATCGACGAGCCACCCGGTCGGGCGGCCCGAAGGAATGATCGTGGCGCAACCGGGAATCGAGCTTGCCTCGCTCCAGCCATCGCGGTCCCAGGTCTTGACGCGGGGCTTGCCGGCGATGTGGACCACGAACGTGGGGCTGGGCAGGGCGGGCAGTTCATAACTGCCGACGAACTGGCGCCAGCGCGAAAGCTGCCAGCCTTTCTCGCCGCCGCCCAGCTGGATGTCCGCGCCGCGCCCCAGCACGTCGGAGATGATCTGCTCGTTGGTCCAGCTTTCCGCCATTCGACTGCCTCTCACGCCGGCCGCAATATGACGTCGAGGTTCTTGAGCCCGTTGAGGAAATTCGAGCGGAACCGGCGCGGCGACCGTATAACCTCGAAAGACATAACCCGATCCGCGAGAATGTCGAACGCCACGCGCAACTGCATTTCGGCCAGGCGCGATCCGACGCACACGTGCTGGCCCGATCCGAAGCCCAGGTGCGGGTTCTTCGCCCGCGTGATGTCGAACCGGTCCGGCGCATCGAACACCGTCTCGTCGCGGTTGCCCGAAACGTACCACAGCACAACCTTGTCGCCCTTGGCGATCTTCCGGCCGCCCAGCTCGGTATCCGCCATGGCCGTCCGCCGCATGTGCAGGACGGGCGAGGCATGGCGCACCATTTCCGGCGTGGCGGTCTTCAGCAGTCTGCGGTCGCGCCGCAGCATGGCCCACTGATCGGGGCTTTCGGCGAAGCGCTGCACGGTGTGCGACAGCGAATTGCGCGTGGTCTCGTTGGCGCCGACGAGTACGAGGATCAGGTTGCCGACGAAATCCCGGAAGGCGATCTTCTCCCCCCGGATTTCCACGTTGGCCAGCAGGGAAGCGATGTCGTGCGAAGGCGCCGCCCGCCGCGCTTCGAACAGTTCGCTGGCGAAGGCGAAGAAATCGGCAAGCGTTGCCGCCATGGCTTCGGGGCTCTGGCGGAAATCGGGATCGTCTTCGCCCACGAAGGCGTTGGTCCAGTCATAGAGCTTGGGCCAGAGATCGGGCGACAGGCCGAGCAGTTCGCACAGCGTCAGCAGGGGGAGAGGAGCGGACAGCAGGGGCACGAGGTCCACTTCCTCACCCAGCGGGATCGCCGCGACGAGGTGCTCGACCCGCGTGCGGATGCGCGCCTCGATATCGCCGAGCCGTGCTGGTGAAACCGCCGGCATGATATGCTTACGGTACTGCGTGTGGACCGGCGGATCGCGCGAGATGAAGGGGATGCCGATCGCGCTTTCGCCCGCGCCCGTCAGCCCAACCTCGTTCTCGTTGAAAATGCGGTGGCCTCCGTTTTCGTAGGCGCTGGAGAACAGGGCGGGGTTGCGCGATACCTCCACGATGTCGGCATGGCGCAGCACCGCCCAGAAACCCGCGCCGTCGCTTTCCGGGTTCCAGTACACCGGCTCTTCGTGCCGCAGCCGGGCGAACGCCTCCCATGGAACGCCCTGTTCGAACAGGCGGGCATCCTTCAGATCGATGGGGCGGGAAGCGATGGCGCGGGCCTTGCTCATCAGAACGCGACCCTGACCGAGCCGCCGAACGTGCGCGGCGTGGAAGGCACGAGGAAGTTGTAGGGGAAGCCCGCCCCGCGCAAGTCCAGGCCATAGGCATAGGTCTGGCGGTCGAACAGGTTGTTGGCGAAGGCCTTGAAGGTGAAGCGCCCGGTCTGGAACGCGGCGCTGACATTCACCTTGGCGTAGGCGCCCTGTTGCAGTTCGGCATTGTTCTGCGTGGTGCCGGTGGCGTTGATCGCGTTGAACGGCGAGAAATACTGCCGGCTGAAATAGGCGACGGTGGGGGAGAGCGTCAGCTTGCCGGTGGCGTTGTCCATCAGCGTGGCGTCGATGCCGGCCTGGAACGTCCATTCCGGGGCGAAGGGCAGGTTGTTGCCGTCCAGCTTCGTACCCTGCAACGTCAATTGCTTGTAGCGGGCGTGGAGGTAGCCGGCGGAGGCGCTGAGCTTGAACATGCGCGAAAGGCGCGCGCTGGCCTCCAGTTCGGCGCCATAGACTTCCGACTTGGGTGCGTTGACGAGGAACGAGACCGGGCCGGGCCGCGTGTCCTGCACCTGCTGGTTGGTATAGTCGTAGTAGAACGCCGACCCGGTCAGCGTCAGGATGCCGCCGTAGCGGCCCTTGAAGCCCACTTCATAGGCGTTGACCCGTTCCGGCGCGATATAGGTGATGCCGGCCGAGGAGGTGTAGCCGCCACCGTTGAACGCGCCCGAACGATAGCCCCGGTTGTAGCTGGCATAGAGCAGCGTGCCGCCCGGCAGTTCGTAGCTCAGCGCCACGCGGCCGGTCAGCGCGCGGTTGCGCCCGTCGACGGCGTAGCGTGCCGTCGGATCATAGGCGCAGGTGCCCGCCACGCCGGCGCAGGGCACGGTCGTCGCCAGCGGCGTCTGCGCGCCGCCGATATCGCCGGCAAAGAGATAGGCATAGCCATCGCGATAAGTCGCGCGGTCCCAGGTATAGCGCGCGCCAAGCGTCAGGGTCAGCCGGTCGGCCAGCTTGTAATCGCCTTGAGCGAACAACGCGGTGGACGATCGGCGCTGGCGATAGTGCTGGAAGAAGCCGCCGTTGACTCCCGGCCCCAGCGCGCTGCCGATGTTGAAGGTGTTGTCGGTGACGACCGTGTCCCAGCCATAGAAGCCGCCCGCGACGAGGCTCAGCTTGTCGGTGCTGTAGTTCAGCCGCAGCTCCTCGCTGAACTGGTTGTACGAAGAGCGCCAGTTGATGTCGAGGATGTCCACTGGCGCGCCGTCGGCCGCCTGCTGGAGGTTCTGCTTGCCCGCATCGCGCGAGGTAATCGAGGTCAGCGTGAGGGCGTCCGAGACGTGGTAGGCCACGTTGGCGGAGATGCCGTAGGCTTCCGTACGGTTCAGGCCGAGCCGGTTTTCGTTAGTCTCGAAGAAGCCGAGGCCGGCACGCGCCGGCAGGAAGCCCTGAACGGCTGCCTGCGAGCCACGATCGCGCCCGCCATAGACCTTGATCTTCACGTCCAGCGGTCCGTCTCCGGGACGGAAGCGCAGCGTGGCGCGGCCCTGCAGGGTATCCTGCGAATTGCCGTCGCGTCCGCCGGGGAACACGTTGCGGATCTGGCCATCGCCCTTGATGTAGTTGGCGGCAAGGCGCAGGCCGAGTTCGTTCTCCACCATCGTCGTTTCCACGGCAGCCTGGGCTGTCCAGGTGTTGAAGTTGCCATAGCCGACCTCGGCATAGCCTTCGTTGTCGTGCAGCCCGGGCGCACGGGTGATGAAGTTGATCGCGCCGCCGGTGGTATTGCGGCCGAACAGCGTGCCCTGCGGCCCGCGCAGCACTTCCACGCGATCGAGGTCGAACAGGCCCATGCCGTGCGCGGTGCGGTTGGCGAGATAGACGTCATCGAGATAGACGCCGACCGGCGAGGCCTGGTTGGAGTTGTATTCGTTGGCCACGCTGATGCCGCGCAGGCTGAAATTCGGTTGAGTCGAGCCATAGGGGCTGCTGATCTGCAGGTTGGGCACCGCCGATTGCAGCGCGGCGGAATTGGTGATTCCTTTTGACGCCAGGCTGTCGCCGCCGATGGCGGAAATGGCGATCGGCACTTCGAGCACCGACTGTTCGCGCCGCTGGGCCGTCACCACGATCACGTCCTGCGCGGAGGCGCTGTCGCTGGCGCCGTCTCCAGCCGTTTGCGCAAGGGCGATGGTCGGAAGCCAGGAGGCACCACCCAGCAACAGGGCGGTGGCGAGGGCGGTGCGCATTCGGATTTCTCCCATGGTGTTCGCAGCCGGCTGGCCCGGCCTGCATCTGAAGAAACCCTATATCTTCGGGAGAGCGCTTTGCCGTTTCACAGGGTTGCGCCGGGATTTGACAATTCTTGCTGGTGTGAGAGCCGGTTTTGCCGGGGTCACAGCTGGGCGCGGATCGCCTTGCCGCGCAGGATCAGGGCGCGGGCGCCGCTGTCCATGTGCCGGCGCAGGAACCGGCTGGCGGCGCTGGCCTCGCCATAGCCCAGGCGGTGTGCGAGTTCCGACAGGTTAGGCTTTGCCTCAAGCGCGAAATATTCCCGCGCAACGCGCAGGCGTACATTGGTAAGAACATCGCCGAAGGTCATCTCGTGTGCGGCCAGCCGGCGTTGCAGGCTGCGCCCGCCAAGTCGCAGCAGCGCGGCGGTGCGCTCCAGCGTGGCCTGTCCGCCCGCCAGATGCGCGGCGACAAGTTCTTCCACCTGCCGCACGAAATCGCGCACGCTGGGGCGCATGGTCGCGGCGAGCTGGCGTTCGAGATAAGCGAGCAGGTGCGCGTTGCCGTTGGGATTGGTGCGTTTCATCTCCTCGCGGCGGATGACGACGGCGGAACGGTCGGCGCCGAAAGTGGTGGGGCAGCGAAAGAAGGTACGGTGGAGGTTGAGGTTGCGCGGCGGCGGATGGTCGAACTCGACGCGCACGGGGCTCCAGTCGGCCCCCAGCACGAGCCGCAGGATGCGAACCTGCAAGCTGAGCGTGGCCTCCACGAACTGGCTGCCGCCGAAACGGGTGGGAATGGTGACGAACTGGACGAGCGCGATTTCGTCCTCGGTTTCGATGGAGCGGACGCCCAGCGCATCGCTTTCCAGATGCAGAAAGCGGTTCGAGACGCGGATCGTTTCCCCCACCGTCGGGCAGTGGCCCCAAAGCAGGCTCAGCGGGCCGTAGCCGTTCAGGTTGCACCAGGATGCGAAGGCCACGCCGATTTCCGGGCGGTTCGCCATGATCGCGCAGATCTGCATGATATCGACCATGGCGTGCGCGGGCACGGTTTCCCGCGTCGCACTCGATTGCACGATCGACCAAAGTTCGCGGTCGAGAATATCTTCCAGCGGTATGCCGGTAAGCCGCGCATACCGGACGAATTGCTGCATGGACGATGGATGCGCGACCGGCGTCATAAACTCTCCTGTCGCTATTGGTCATGATCGTGGCGTGATATGTCAAGATTTAATCGCAGGATTGAAGCAGACTCCATCCGTCTGATCCGGCGTAGAGCGGATAGTGAGAGAGGTAGTAAGCATGAAGGCAGTATTCCTTGCCGGCGTTGCCGGCATGGTCGTTTCGTCGGTTGTAGCAACGCCCGTGATCGCTCAGGAAAGCACGGCGGATAATCAGGGCGCCGGGCTCCAGGAAATCGTCGTCACCGCGCAGCGTCGCGCCGAAAATCTCCAGAACGTGCCGATCGCGATCACGGCGGCCAGCGGCGAAGCGCTGGCAACCGCCCGCGTCGAGAACATCTCCAACATCCAGGCGGTCAGCCCGTCGATCACGTTCCGCGCCACCAACATTTCCAGCTCCACGGCCAACGTCATCATTCGCGGCCTAGGCACCACGGGCAACAGCCGCAGCTTCGAAGGCTCGGTCGGCGTGTTCATCGACGGCGTGTACCGCACCCGCGCCGCCGCCGCGCTGCAGAGCTTCCTCGATATCGACAACCTTCAGGTCCTGCGCGGTCCGCAGGGCACGCTGTTCGGCAAGAACACCACCGCCGGCGCCTTGCTGCTTTCGTCGGCCAAGCCTTCGACCGATCGCATGGAGGGCCTGTTTGACGCCAGCTATGGCAACTACAACACCTTCACCGTGCGCGCGGCAGGCAACGTGCCGATCAGCGATCACGCGGCGTTCCGCATCGCGGGCGTGGTCTCGCACCGCGATGGGTTCTACACGAACCCCACCAATGGCGAGCACCTGAACGGCGATTCCACGCAGGCTATCAAGGCGCAATTGCTGTTCGAGCCGACGCCGGACCTCACCATCCGCCTGATCGGCGACTATTCACACGGCGGCGGCAACTGCTGCTATGCGACTTCGGACTTCAAGAACGGCCCGACGCAGCCGCTGGTCGACCTGCTGACCACGCTGAACGGCGGCAAGGTGCCTTCGCGCAAGCTGTCCGACTTTCAGCAGACGCTGAACGGTAATGGCCGCCAGACGATCACCGATTACGGTGGCACGCTGCAGATCGAGGCCGGCCTTGGCGGTGGCACGCTGAAGTCGGTAACCGCGATCCGCAAGTTCAAGCTCGACCAGCGCGACATGGACCCGGATTTCTCGGGCGCGGATATCTTCCGCTACTACGAAAACTTCGACAGCCGCTTCATCTCGCAGGAACTGACCTACAACACGAAGATCAGCGCGCTGAACGCCGATGCCGTGTTCGGCGGCTTCGTCTCGGATGAAAAGCTGAAGATGGGCCGCACGCTGCCCTGGGCTTCGCAAGGGCAGGCCTACTGGAACGCGGTACTGGGCGCTTCGGGCATTCCGGCCGGCACGGTTAACGCATCCGTCGGCCCGTGGGCGGTGGAAGCGATGTCGGGCAAGGCGCGTTCCTACGCCGGTTTCGCGCATCTCGATTTCGCGCTCGGCTCGAAGGTCAACATCATCGCCGGCGTGCGCTATTCGGTCGAAAAGAAGCAGGGCGCGTTCCGCAATGCCTTCTTCTCGCCGTTCCCGAACACCGTGTTCACGGTTCTCGGCCTTGGGCCGAGCCCGAACTATGACAAGACCCGGACTGACAAGGCGGTCAGCGGGACGCTGGGCATCCAGTACCGTCCGGTCGACGATGTCATGCTCTATGCCACGTACAACCGCGGCTTCAAGGCGGGCGGCGTGAACATCGACGCGAACGCGGCGGGCACGCTGTTCAACAACCCGACCGTGTTCAACGCGCTTCCGCCGCAGCTTCAGGGCCTGATCCGCCTGATCAGCCCGACATCGACCGTGTCGACGCCGCTCGATCCCACCTACAAGCCGGAAAAGGTCAACGCCTATGAAGTGGGCGCCAAGTTCCAGTACCTGAACCGGCGCGCGCGGACCAATATCGCGCTGTTCTACTACGACCTGTCCGATCTCCAGATCGCGCAGTTCGTGGGGCTGCGCTTCACCGTGCTCAACGCCAAGTCGGCCAAGGACTATGGCGTCGAAGTCGAGAACCTGTTCCAGCTTTCGAACAGCCTGACGCTGGGCATCGACGGCACCTGGATCCCGCACGCCAAGTACGCGAAGGATGCCTCGATCGATCCGGTCCTGTCGGATTCGCGGTTCCGCTTCGCGCCGAAGCTTTCGGCCAACGTCGCGCTCAATCTCGATCAGCCGCTGAGCGACAACCTGAACCTGACGGGGCGTGTGCAGTACCAGTACACCAGCCGCCAGCTCATCAGCACCGCGTCGCGTTCGGAACAGGGGCCGGTCAGCTTGGTCAATGCCAACCTGGGCTTCAAGATTCCGAAGTGGAACCTGCTGGTCGAAGGGTGGGTGCAGAACCTGTTCAACCGGACCTACTTCACCCAGTCGTTCCCGACGCCGCTCCAGACCGGTGACGAGAACGGCTATCTCGGCGCGCCACGTACCTACGGCCTGCGCTTGCGCGCCACGTTCTGACGCGTGATACCCGATCGGCGGGGTGCGGGACGGGATCGTCCGGCGCCCCGCTGACGGGAAGAGAGGGCCGGCAAAAGGAGAGGCAAGGATGCCTACAGATACCGACTTTTCCGGCAAGACCGTGCTGGTCGTCGGCGGTTCCAGCGGCATCGGCAACGGCATCGCCCAGGCATTCCGCGCCCGTGGCGGGAAAGTCCACGTCTGGGGCACGCGGGCATCGGTGGACGAGTACGATCCGGGTGATGGGTCGGACCTGACGGGCCTGGGCTATTCCTGCGTCGACGTGGGCGATCCCGACGCCATCGATGCGGCGGCGTTGCCGTTCCCCTCGCTCGACGTCCTGATCCTCTGCCAGGGGACAGTCGTCTACAAGCGCGGCGAATTCGAGCGCGCCGGCTGGGACAGGGTGATGGCGGTCAATCTCGACAGCCTGATGCATTGCGCGCGCAAGTTCCGGCCGCAACTGGCCGAGAGTCGCGGCGCGGTCGTGATCGTCAGCTCGATTTCGGGGCTGAAGGCCAATATCGGCAATCCGGCCTATGCCGCGTCCAAGGCGGGCGCGATCAGCCTGACCAAATCGCTGGGGCAGGCGTTCGCGGCGGACGGCATCCGCGTGAACGGGTTGGCGCCGGGGCTGGTCGATACCAAGCTGACCAAGGTGACCACCGCGCATCCGCAGCGGCTCGAAGGGGCGCTGGCCGCCATTCCGCAGCGCCGCATGGGCACGCCCGAAGACATGGCCGGCGCGGCGATCTTCCTCGCGTCGCCGCTGGCATCCTACGTCACCGGCCACACGCTGGTGGTGGATGGCGGCCTGTCCCTCTGAAACAGCCGGGAGCATCCCCTCATGCAGTTTGACCATACCGACAAGGTGAAGGGGCTGATCGCCCGGCTCGAAGGCTTCATGGACGAGCACGTCTATCCGAACGAAAAGGCCTATGCCGATTTCGTCCACGATCAGGCGAACCTCTGGCAGGAATGGCCGGGGATGGAGGCGCTGAAGGTCCGCGCCCGCGATGCCGGGCTGTGGAACCTGTTCCTGCCGCACGAATACGGCGCGTTCTCGCCGGGACTTACCAATCTGGAATACGCGCCGCTGGCCGAGATCATGGGGCGCGTGCCCTGGGCCAGCCAGGTGTTCAACTGCTCCGCGCCCGATACCGGCAACATGGAAGTGCTGGCCAAGTTCGGCAGCGCGGCGCAGCAGGAGCGCTGGCTGAAACCGCTGCTCGATGGCGAAATCCGTTCGGCCTACGTGATGACCGAGCCCCAGGTCGCCTCCTCCGACGCCACCAATCTGGAACTGTCGATCCGGCCCGAGGGCGACGAATACGTCATCAACGGCCGCAAGTGGTGGATTTCCAACGCGATGCACCCGCGGTGCGACATCTTCATCGTGATGGGCAAGACCGATTTCGATGCGCCGCGCCATGCGCAGCATTCGCAGATCCTGGTGCCCCGCGATACGCCGGGCATCACGGTGGTGCGGCACCTGACGGTGTTCGGTTCGCACAATTCGCCGGGCGGCGAGGTGGAACTGCGCTTCGACAACGTGCGCGTGCCGAAGGAGAACCTTATTCTGGGCGAAGGGCGCGGGTTCGAGATCGCGCAGGGCCGGCTGGGGCCGGGGCGCATCCACCATTGCATGCGCTCGATCGGTCAGGCGCAGCGCGCGCTGGAATACATGGCGCGCCGGGCGGACAGCCGCGTCGCGTTCGGCCGCAAGCTCGCCGACCAGAGCAGCATTCGTCAGGACGTGGCACGCAGCTTCTGCGAGATCGAGATGGCCCGCCTGCTGACGCTGAAGGCGGCCGACGCGATGGATCGCCACGGCAACAAGGTGGCGCGCGACCTGATCGCGGCGATCAAGGTCATCGCGCCGCAGATGGCGCAGACCGTGGCCGATCGCGCGATCCAGGTCCACGGCGGCATGGGGGTGAGCGATGACACCCCGGTCGCCCACTTCTTCACGCTCAACCGCTACGTGCGGATCACCGACGGGCCGGAGGAAGTCCACATGTCGCAGCTCGGCAAACTCAAGATTGCGGAATACGTCGCTGCCAACGCGCGCTGAACCGGGGAGGGCAAGGGCATGAAGGCGCTGCGATACCATGGCGCGCGGGACATCCGGCACGAGCCGATGGATGATCCGGTGCTCGAATCCGATCGCGATGCGATCATCCGCATGGACGCTTGCTCGATCTGCGGCAGCGATCTGCACATCTACCACGGACACGGCTTTTCCGAGGATATCGGCTTCTGCGTGGGGCACGAGGCCGTGGGCGAGGTGGTCGAGGTGGGGCGCGCCGTTTCGCGCGTGAAAGTGGGTGACAAGGTCATGGTGCCGGCGGCGGTGGGCTGCGGCGCGTGCCGGTCATGCCTTGCCGGCAACGTCCTGAACTGCGAATCCGGCCTGGGATCGTGCTACGGCCTTTCCGCGCGGCTGCAGGGCGTGCAGGCCGAAGCGTTCCGGGTGCCGGCGGCGGACATGAACGCGGTGCCCATTCCCGAAGGCGTGAGCGGCGATCAGGCGTTGATGATGACCGACGCGCTGGCGACCGCCTGGTTCGGCGCGCGCAACGCCGATATCCGGCCGGGCAGCGCCGTGGCCGTCATCGGCCTTGGTCCGATCGGCCTGATGGCGGTGGACAGCGCTTTCGTGATGGGCGCGCATGTGGTCTATGCGATCGATCCGATCGCCGAACGGCGCGCGCTGGCCGCCGAAGCGGGGGCGATCGCGCTGCATCCCGATGCCGCGCTGGAAACGATCCGCGAGGCGACCAAGGGGCGCAAGCTCGATTGCGTGGTGGAGGTGGTCGGGTCGGACGCCACGGTCGATCTGGCGCTGCGGCTGGTGGCACGCCGCGGCACGGTTTCGGTGATCGGCGTCCAGCAATCGCGGCGCTATGCCTTTCCGCTGGAGCGCGCGTTTGCCGCCGGGCTGACTTTCCGCATCGGCACCTGCTCCGTGCCCGAGGAACTCCCCGCGCTGTTTCCGCTGGTGCAATCCGGGCGACTGCGGCCGGAGCGCTACATCAGCCACCGGATGCCGCTGTCGCAAGGGTCGGAAGCCTATCGTCTGTTCGACAGCCGGGAAGCCGGCGCGCTCAAGATGGTCCTTGCGCCCGATTGACCTAACGGGGAGACAAACGGGTTGGACGAAATTAACTGATCGATCAAATTGGTCCGTTGGATTGCATGGCATGCTGCCATTTTTCGCAATTCTTGCTGCGCCGGTTGTTGGGGCCAGCCCATGCGTTCACCGAAGCGGATTGCCGGGACTTCAGGAAATGAACGGCGCGGAAAGATGATGAGGAGAGCCTGATGACTGTCTGTACCGCCGCCGTTGCGCGGGCCGCCCATGCGGATTTCACGCTCGAACAGGTCACGGTCGAAGGGCCGCGCGCGGGCGAGGTGCTGGTGCGGATCGCCGGTGTCGGCCTGTGCCACACCGATCTTGTCTTCCGCGACCAGTTCGATGCGTTCGCCAAGCCTGCCGTGCTGGGCCATGAAGGCGCCGGCGTGATCGAAGCCGTGGGCGAGGGCGTCGATGGCCTGGCCGTGGGCGACCGCGCGGTGCTTGGCTTTTCGAGCTGCGGCAACTGCGCCCGCTGCGCCGAGGACTTGCCCAGCTATTGCGTGCAATTCGTGCCGATGAACTATGCCGGGATGCGGCTGGACGATGGTTCCACCGCCTATGCCGGCGCGGATGGCGCGCGTGTGTCGTCGCACTTCTTCGGCCAGTCCGCGTTCGCGACGCTGGCGGTCACGCGCGCGCGCAATGTGGTGAAAGTCGGCGATACGGCCGTGCCGCTGGAACTGCTGGGGCCGCTGGGCTGCGGCTTCCAGACCGGCGCGGGCGCGGTGATGCGGTCGATGGCCTGCCCCGCCGGTTCGTCGCTGATCGTGTTCGGCGGCGGACCCGTGGGGCTGGCCGCCGTGATGGCCGGGCGGATACAGGGCTGCTCCACGATCATCCTGGTCGAACCGATCGCCGCGCGGCGCGCCATCGGGCTGGAATTCGGCGCGACGCATGTGATCGATCCGGCCGCCGGCGATCTGGCGGCAGCCATCCGCGCGATCCTGCCGCTGGGCGTGGACTATGCGCTCGATACGTCGGGCAATGTCGGCGTGATCGAGACGGGACTTGCCAACCTAGCCCCGCACGGGATGATCGGCTTGGTCGGCGTGCCCAAGGACATGACCGCCGCGATCAGCGTGAACATCGCTGCGCTGATGACACCGGGCCTGCGCATCATCGGCATCATCGAAGGCGACAGCACGCCGCAGGATTTCATTCCGGAACTGCTGGCGCATCACGCTGCCGGCAATTTCCCGTTCGATCGCCTGATCCAGACTTTCCCGCTGGCGGAAATCAACGAAGCCATTGCGGCGCAGGCGCGCGGGGAATGCATCAAGGTGGTTCTCGTTCCCTGATTGCCGGGCCGCTCCCGCACAGACCCCAGTGAAAGGCACAGCCATGGAATTCAACGGTACTTACAGGATGCTGATCGGCGGCGAATTCGTTGCTGGCGGCGCCACGTTCGATGTGATCAATCCCGCGACCGAGGAAGCGATCGCCAGCGCGCCGGATGCGACGCAGGCCGATCTCGACGCGGCCGTGGCGGCGGCGCGCAAGGCGTTTCCGGGTTGGGCCGCGACGCCGATCGAAGAGCGCAAGGCGAAGCTCAACTCGCTGGGCGATGCGATCTTCGCCAACCTCGATGGCTTCACGCGCCTGCTGACCAGCGAACAGGGCAAGCCGCATCACGAGGCGCAGGGCGAATGCATGGGCGCGGGGTACTGGCTCAAGGCCTTTACCGCGCTCGACCTGCCCGAAACGGTGAACGAGGATTCGGACGAGCGGATCAGCATCACGCGGCACGTGCCGCTGGGCGTTGTCGGCGCGATCGCGCCGTGGAACTTCCCTATGATCCTGGCGATGTTCAAGGTCGCGCCGGCGCTGCTCGCGGGCAATACGATGGTGCTGAAGCCATCACCGTTCACGCCGCTGAGCACGCTGAAGTTTGCCGAGCTGGCGGCGGAAATCCTGCCGGCGGGCGTGCTCAACGTGATTACCGGCGGCGACAGCCTGGGGCCGTGGATGACCGCGCATCCGGGCTTCGACAAGATCAGCTTCACCGGATCGACCCAGACAGGCCGCCGCGTGATGGCCTCCGCTGCGCCCACGCTGAAGCGCGTGACGCTGGAACTCGGCGGAAACGATGCCGCCATCGTCATGCCCGATGTGGACGTGGAAAAGATCGCCGAACAACTGTTCTGGGCGGCCTTCACCAACAACGGCCAGATCTGCATCGCCACCAAGCGGATGTACATCCACAAGGACATCTACGAACCGCTGCGCGATGCCATCGTGGCCTATGCGAAGACGGTGAAAGTGGGCGACGGATCGGAACAGGGCACGCAGATCGGCCCGATCAACAACAGCCAGCAATACGCGCGCGTGCTGGAACTGATCCAGGATGCCAGGGACAAGGGCTATACCTTCCTGACGGGCGGAGAGAAGGCCGAGGTTCCGGGCTATTTCGTGCCGATCACGATCCTCGACAATCCGCCCGAAGACAGCCGCATCGTGCAGGAGGAGCAGTTCGGCCCGGTCCTGCCGCTGATCCGGTTCGACGATTACGACGATGTGATCGCGCGCGCCAACGCATCGGACTACGGCCTTGGCGGATCGGTCTGGGGCAGCGACGAGGACAAGGCATTCGAACTGGCCCAGCGTATCCAGTCGGGCACGGTCTGGGTCAACGAAACGCAGCACCTTTCGCCGTTGGCGGCGTTCGGCGGCATGAAGCAATCGGGCGTGGGCGTGGAAGGCGGGCTGGAAGGGCTGCTGGAATACACCGCCACGCAAACGCTGGTGCGCCGCAAGAAGGCTGCGTTCGTTTCCTGAGCCAATATCGGCAATTCCGGAAGGCCGGCCCGCTCCTTGTGAAGCGCGCCGGCCTTTTTCTATTCCGCAAAAACGAACGTGTTGGTCTTTTCGCCAGCCGTCAGCGTGACCCTGGCCCCCAGCGGATCGGTTTCCGCCATGCGCGCCAGCGTGGCGGCGTCGGCCGGGTTGGCGATGAAGCGCGTGCCGCCCGCCAAAGCGCCGATGGCGATGCCCTGCGTGGGCACACCCTTGGTGTGGGCCACCGTGTAGGTTCCGATCGTGCCCGTTCCCTGCGCCTGCGCGGTGATCACGGGTTTGGGCACGGCATCGAGCCGGGCCTGGATGCCGTCCTTTTCGCAGCCGGGCCACGCGCGCGGTTCGCCCGAGAGCACCATGGCCCCGTATTTCGACTGGAAGCCGCCGTTCGCCCCCACGAAGCCGAAGCTCCCGGATTGGCGCCGCAGCCGGTCGACCATGCTGGCGATGGCGTGCATCGAATAGTTGTTTCCGGCGCCGCCGAAATAGGGAAGGCCGCCCGTCACCGTCAGGCCGCGCGGATCGTCTCCCGACAGGCCCAGTCCCTCCGTCGCGGCGGTGAAGACCGGGATCGGGAAGCAGCTGTAGAAGTCGAAGGCGGCCATGTCGGCGGCGGTCTTGCCCGCGCTGGCGAAGGCCGAAGCGATGGCGGCATCGGCGGCGGGATAGCGGTCGAGGGCCGGCCGGTCGAGAAGCTCGCGTTCCACCGCCAGCGCGGCGCCATGGACGAAGATCCAGCGCTTCTCCGGAATGCCCGCCGCGCGCGCCGCGCCGGCCGCCATCAGCAGCACAGCCGCTCCCTGGTTGACCTGGTCGCGCGCCACCAGCTTCAAGGTATAGGGATCGGCGACGGTGCGGTTGCGTTCGCCAGGGGTGGCGATCTGTTCGGCTGTCATCGCCGCGGATGCGGAGCAACTCCACGGGTTGGCGGCGGCGACCTGCGTGAACGGCGCGAACAGCCGCCCCATTTCCCGCGCATAGTCCTCCCGCGACAGGCCCAGCCGCGCGCGCCGCGCGTTTTCGAGCAGCGCATAGGCGATCGGCGCTCCGCGCACGCCGTGGCGCGCCGCGATGGCCGAGAGCATCCCTTCATAGCCGAGGCCCCGGTCGTCGATCGTGCCTTCGTCGTGTTCCGCCCAGTCGCGCGTTTCGCCCCGTCCACTGAGGTGGCGCGTGGTCGAGATCGCTTCCGCGCCGAAGGCGATGGCGGCTTCGGTTTCTCCGGCGAGAATGCGATCGCCCAGTTCCATGACCATCGACACTGGCGTGTCACCGCCCACCTTGCCAAGGATCGCATGGTCTGGCGTGACGCCAAGACGGCGGGCGACGGCAAGCGGGAACTTGTCGGGCTTTCCGAACGGGGAGGGCGCTGCGCCCGAATCCTCGAACGTTCGCACCGCGCCCACCACACGCAGTTGCGGACGCACCAGCGCCGCCGCCGCGCCGCTGTCCGCCACCGCGGCTTCGGCCGCCGCCGCAGCGAGATCGGCGGCGGACAACGCACGATAATCGCCCGCCTCGATCCGGTCGACGACCTGGCCCACGCCAACGATCACCGGTGTCCTGTCGGGTATGGTGCTCATGTCCTCTCCTCATGCCATCCGGGCGGTGGCTTTGCGGTACCGGACCGGAGCGAAGCGGCGCGGTCAAGAGGTGGTGAGTGGGGCCGGCCAAGTTTTCTGTTCCGGCCATGCCGCGCAGGCTATATGCGCCGCTGGAAACCCGCCGAACCGGCGGACGGACGGATCATTCCTGTGACCAACGCATCATCCCCTTGGCGTGTCGCCGCGCTCTATCAGTTCGCACCGTTCCTCGATCCGGAAGCGATCCGCGCGCCGCTGGCGCGGTTGTGCTGCGGGCTGGGGGTGAAGGGCACGCTGCTGGTCGCGCGCGAGGGGATCAACGGCACCATCGCCGGAACGGAGCAGGCGATCGATGCCGTGCTGGCGCACATACGCGCGCTGCCGGGATGCGCCGGTCTGGACGTGAAATTCTCCGAAGCCTCGGACATGCCGTTCTACCGCATGAAGGTGCGCCTCAAGCGCGAGATCGTGACGATGGGCGAGCCGGACATCGATCCGCTGGCGAGCGTCGGCCATTATGTGTCGCCCGAAGACTGGAACGCGCTGATTTCCGACCCGGATACGATCGTGATCGATACCCGCAACGATTACGAGGTTGCCGTCGGCACGTTCGAGCGGGCGATCGATCCACGCACGCAATCGTTCCGCGAGTTTCCCGCCTGGTTCCGTGCCGAACGCGCGCGCCTGCTGGGCCAGGGCAAGCCCCCGAAGGTGGCGATGTTCTGCACCGGTGGCATCCGCTGCGAAAAATCGACGGCGTTCCTCAAGGCGGAAGGCGTGGACGAGGTCTATCACCTCAAGGGCGGCATCCTGAAGTATCTGGAAACCGTGTCCGAAGCGGAAAGCCTGTGGCGCGGCGAATGCTTCGTGTTCGATGAACGGGTGACGGTGGGGCACGGCCTGGTTCAGGGCTCCTACGAACTGTGCCGCGCGTGCCGCCGCCCGATCGGCGCGGCGGACCGGGCTTCGCCGCTGTTCGAGGAGGGTGTCAGCTGCGCCGCGTGCCACGGCGAACGGACCGAGGCGCAGCGCGAGAGCTATCGCGAACGGCATCGGCAGGAACAACTGGCGACACGGCGCGGCTACCGCCACGTCGGCGCGGTGATGGAGGAGCAGGCATGACGCGCCGGGGAACCGAAGCGCGCCGTGCGCGGCTCGTGCTGGTGGCGCTGCTGGTGGCGCTGGCGCTGTGGATCGTGCGCGAATTCCTGCCGGCGCTGGCCTGGGCGGTGATCATCGCGGTGGCGATCGATCCGCTCTATCTGCGTTTGCGCGGGCGCTGGAATGGCCGGATCGCGCGCGTGCTGCTGCCGGCGGCGATCACGCTGGCCGTGGCGCTGGTCGTGCTGGTGCCGCTGCTGTTCGCGATCGGGCAGGCGCTGGCGGAGGCGCGGCAGATCGCGCAGGGTTTTGAATGGGCGAGGAACAACGGCATCGCCCCGCCGGCCTGGCTGGACGGCACGGCGCCGTTCGCGCGGTCGTGGTGGCAAGCCCACCTCGCCGATCCCCATGCGCCGGGATTCGTGCTCGGCCGGATGCTGGACGTCGATGTGGTCATGCATGGCCGGCTCATCGGCAGCAACCTGATGCACCGCGCGGTGGTGTTCGCCTTCACGCTGATGACGCTGTTCTTCCTGTTGCGCGACCGGGATACGATCGTCGAACAGTGCCTTCGCGCCAGCGATCGCGTGTTCGGCCCGGCCGGGGAACGGATCGGGCGGCAGGCGATCAATTCCGTGCGCGCGACGATCGACGGGCTGGTCCTTGTCGGGATCGGCGAAGGCGCGGTCATGACGATCGTCTATTCCGTGCTCGGAACGCCGCACCCGATCATGCTCGGCACCCTGACGGCGGTTGCGGCCACGATCCCGTTCGGTGCGGCGGTGATGTTCGCCGTGGCTGCCGCCTTGCAGATCGCGATGGGATCGCCGGTCAATGCCGGCATCATCGTGGTCAGCGGGCTGATCGTGCTGGCGGTGGCAGACCACCTCATCCGCCCCGCGATCATCGGGGGAGCCACCCGCCTGCCTTTCCTGTGGGTGCTGATCGGCATTCTGGGCGGCGCGGCCACCTTCGGCATCCTCGGCCTGTTCGTGGGGCCGGCGACGATGGCGGTGCTGGTCATGCTGTGGCGGGATTTTGCCGACGGTGCCGGGCAGGGCGGCGAGGCGCCGTCCGAATAGCCGGCCCGCCTACCGCGCGAACCAGCCCCACACCAGCCGCGCTGTCAGCGCCAGGCTTACTGTCACCAGCAGCGGCCGGATCAGCCGCGCGCCAAGCCGCGTCGCCCAGTGCGAGCCCAGCCAGGCCCCGGTCATCGCGCCCGCGCCCATGCACAGGCCCAGCAGCCACAGCACTTGCCCGCCGGACGCGAAGACCACGATGCTGGCGACGTTGCTGGTCAGGTTGAACAGCTTGGTCAGCCCCGTCGCCCGCGTCAGGCCAAGCCCGCGCAGGCCGACCAGCGTGGTCGTGTAGAACTGGCCCGCACCGGGGCCGAAAAAGCCGTCGTAGAAACCCACCGCGCCTGCCGCCGGCAGATAGCCGCGCTCCGAAAGCCGCGCCGTGCTGTCGTGATCGTCCATGCGCGGCGAAAACACGGTATAGAGCGCGATCCCCATCAGCAGCAACGGCACCACCAATCGCAGTACATCGGCATCGAACCGCTGGATCACCAGCGCTCCGGCCAGCGCGCCCGCGAAGATCGCCACCACCGCGGGAAGGTTGGGGCGTATCGCGAACAGCCCGGCGCGGTGATAGCGCAGCGTCGCCATCGCGGTGCCGCAGGCGGATTGCACCTTGTTGGTGCCCAGCACCACGTGCGGTGGCAGGCCGGTGTAGATCAGCGCCGGCATCATGATCAGCCCCCCGCCACCGGCGATGGCATCGACGAAGCCCGTCAGCACGGCAACGGCGGTCAGCGCGGGATAGAGCCAGGGTTCGATCATTTGCGCGCCATGGCGTTTCGCCGTAAGGGCCGCAATCCTCTTTCATCCATCACCGTGCCGGGCATTGCCCGCATTCAGGCCGATCGCTTTGCAATGACCCGTTTTTCGTTCTCGATCCACGCCACCAGCGGCAAGGCGCGCACCGGCGTCATCACCATGAAGCGCGGGGAAATCCGCACCCCGGCGTTCATGCCCGTGGGCACGGCGGCAACCGTCAAGGCGATGAAGGTGGAAGACGTGCGCGCCACGGGTGCGGACATCATCCTGGGCAATACCTATCATCTGATGCTGCGCCCCGGCGCGGAGCGCATGGCGCGGCTGGGCGGGCTGCACAAATTCATGGGCTGGGACCGCCCGATCCTGACCGACAGCGGCGGCTATCAGGTCATGAGCCTGTCGGACTTGCGCAAGATCACCGAGGAAGGCGTTACGTTCGCCAGCCATCTCGACGGATCGCGGCACATGCTCTCGCCCGAACGCTCGATGGAGATCCAGCGCCTGCTGGGGTCCGACATCGTCATGGCCTTCGACGAATGCCCGCGCGCCGATCAACCGCGAGATGTGATCGCCCGTTCGATGGCGATGTCGATGCGCTGGGCCAGGCGCAGCCGCGAAGGCTTCGACAGCGGCGGCGAACATGCCGAAAATGCCGCGCTGTTCGGTATCCAGCAGGGTGCGCTCGATGAAGGCCTGCGCCGGGAAAGCGCCGACGCCTTGCGCGACATCGGCTTCGACGGTTACGCGATCGGCGGTCTGGCCGTGGGCGAGGGGCAGGAGGCGATGTTCGCCACGCTCGATTTCGCGCCCGACCAATTGCCGCAGGATCGCCCCCGCTATCTGATGGGGGTGGGCAAGCCCGACGACCTCGTCGGCGCTGTCGAACGCGGCGTGGACATGTTCGATTGCGTGCTGCCGACGCGATCGGGCCGCAACGGCCAGGCGTTCACCTGGAACGGCCCGCTCAACCTGCGCAATGCGCGTTTCGCCGAAGACACCGGCCCGCTGGACGAACGCTGCACCTGCCCCGTCTGCGCGAAGTACAGCCGCGCCTATCTTCATCACCTGCACAAGTCCGGCGAAATGCTGGGCGCGATGCTGGTGACGGAGCACAACCTCTCGTTCTACCAGCAGCTGATGGCGGGGATGCGGGCGGCTATCGCGGAAGGGACTTTTGCCACGTTCGCAGCGGACTTCCGGCGGAACTATCTTCGAAATTAAACATCCAATTTCGCAGTAAGAGCCTGAACCATTTGAAGTTTCAGTTGGTGTTTGCCATCCTGATCCCGTCAACATGGGGAGAGGGGCATGAATAGTCGACTGGCGGGATGGGCGCAGGCTTTGTTTGCCACTTTAGTGCCTCTGTCCGCCCCTCATGCGCAGTCCCTGGAAGAACTGGCGGCAAGGTTCGGGGCCCGCGAAGGTGTCATGTCGATGTCGCTCGCGCCTGATGGCGCCCATGCGGCGATCATTACGCCCGGCCCTTCGGGCCAGTTGGTCATGGTCATAGATCTTATAGCAGGCGGTGCGCCGAAGCCGATTTTGCGCAGCAGTCAAGCGAGCGAGCAGTTCAGCAGGTGCGTGTGGCCAACGGCAAGCAGGCTGGTCTGTTACGTTTCCATCACCACGAAGCTCACAGACGCGCTTGCACGATACTCCCGCACCATCGCAGTCGATAGTGACGGCAGCAATTTGAAGGTGGTGACCGAGCGGACAAGCAACCGTGCTCTTGGCATAACCTGGAATGGCGGATCGATCATCGATTGGACCGGAGACAAACCGGGCTGGGTGATGATGACGCGCCAGTTCGTGCCGGAAACCGATATAGGCACTCGTATTGCCCAGCGGTATGAGGGCCTTGGCGTAGAATCCGTGGACGTGAATTCGCTGGTGCGGCGGATTGTCGAAGTGCCAAAGTCTGGCTCCGTCGAATATATTACCGACGGGATCGGGCATGTGCGCATCTTGGGGACAGAGGTCAGTGCTTCTGGCCCTTACTCCTCCGGGACTATCGATTATTCCTACCGCAAGGCCGGCGATAGGACATGGTATCCTTTGGGGCGGGTCGATCAGGGGGATGCGGGTCTGGGCAAGGGGTTCAATCCCCTGACTGTCGATCCGGTTCAGGATGTGGTCTATGGTTTTGACGCCGGCCCTTCCGGACGTCAGGCGCTGTATCGCATCAAGCTCGATGGAAGCGGCAAGAAGGAGCTAGTGCTCGGTCGCGATGACGTGGATGTGGACGAACTGATTGTGATCGGTCGTCAAAGGCGCGTTGTGGGGGTGGGTTACGCAACGGACAAGCGGCGGGCTGAGTATTTCGATCCGGCCCTGAAAACGCTGGCGGCGGCTTTGGGCAAAGCGCTGCCAGGCAAGCCGCAGGTCGATTTCGTGAGTGCCAGCGAAGATGAAAGCAAGCTGCTTCTGTTTGCCGGCAGCGATGTCGATCCAGGGCAGTACTATTTGTTCGACAAGGGTACGCACAAGCTGGAATCATTGCTTCCGGCTCGCGGCCAGCTTGAAGGCATGAAGCTGGCGGAAATGAAGCCAGTCACTTTTCCGGCATCGGATGGAACGATGATCCCGGGGTACTTGACGATACCTCCGGGCAGTGACGGCAGAAATCTTCCGGCCATCGTCATGCCGCATGGCGGCCCCAGTTCGCGAGACGAATGGGGATTTGACTGGCTGGTGCAGTTTTTCGCCGTGCGTGGATTTGCAGTGCTGCAACCCAATTACAGGGGGTCCAGCGGCTATGGCGCAGACTGGTACCAGAAAAACGGTTTCCAGTCCTGGCGCACCGCGATCGGTGACATAGACGATGCGGGCAAGTGGCTGGTCAGCCAGGGGGTGGCGGCGCCGGGCAAACTGGCGATTGTGGGATGGTCTTATGGAGGATACGCGGCGCTTCAGTCCGGCGTTGCCGAACCGGGGCTGTACAAGGCGATTGTCGCCATAGCGCCGGTGACGGATCTTGAGCGGCTGCGGCGGGACCACGTCGATTATACGGACTACAAGATCGTGGACAGGTTCATTGGCCATGGCGAGCATGTGGCTTCTGGTTCCCCAGCGCAGAATGCCGCAACCATTTCCGCCCCTGTTCTGCTGTTTCACGGATCGTGGGATATCAACGTCAATGTCGGCCATTCCCGACTAATGGCCGATAAGCTTCGAGATGCCGGGAAGACTGTCGAATATATCGAGTTTCCGGATCTTGATCACCAGCTGGACGATGCCGCGGCGCGCACGAAAATATTGTCCATGAGCGACGCCTTCATCCGCAAGATGCTTAACCGCTAGTCGCCCGGCCTCGTCACGCCGCGATGTCGGCCGTTTCATCCGGCGTGTCGAACGGACGCGTTTCGAGACGGGTGCCGGGGTACTGGTAGAATTCGCCGCTGCGATCCTCGAAAAATCCGGCACCGATCGCGCAGGCCTGTTGCTGCGCGGTCAGCAGGTCGGGGTACCATTTTCCGCATCGGTGCGGGGTGACGAAACGAAACATCGGCATGCCCGGCCAATGGCCGAAGCGCGTTTCAGTTCCGTGATCGAGATTAATCCGGCGCGATCTTGCGACCGGCCGATCTCGCGGGGCGACGAATAGCGCTGATGAAATGTAACGATATGATTTAGAAACAAAAAAGGCGGGGTTGAGCCCCGCCTTTCGTGCTTTTTCGTGCCGAAGCCGGACCGATCAGCGCGAGTAGAACTCGACGACCAGGTTCGGTTCCATCTTCACCGGATAGGGCACTTCATCAAGCGTCGGAACGCGGGTGAAGGTCACCTTGTCGCCTTCGGCAGCGACGTAGTCGGGCACTTCGCGTTCGGGCAGCGCCTGCGCTTCGGCGATCAGCGCCATTTCCTTGGCCTTCTTGCCAAGGCTGACGACGTCACCGGGACGCACGCGGCGCGAGGCGATGTTGCACTTCACGCCGTTGACGTAGATGTGGCCGTGCGAAACGACCTGGCGGGCCGAGAAGATCGTCGGCGCGAACTTGGCGCGATAGACGACCATGTCGAGGCGCTGTTCGAGCAGGCCGATCAGGTTCTGACCGGTATCGCCCTTCATCTTGGCGGCTTCCTGGTAGGTGCGCTTGAACTGCTTCTCGGTCACGTCGCCGTAGTAGCCCTTGAGCTTCTGCTTGGCGCGGAGCTGGATGCCGAAGTCCGACACCTTGCTCTTGCGGCGCTGGCCGTGCTGGCCGGGGCCATAGCTGCGGCGGTTGACCGAGCTCTTGGGACGGCCCCAGATGTTCTCGCCAAGACGGCGGTCAATTTTGTACTTCGATGCCTTGCGCTTCGACATGGCGCAGGTGCCTCCAACTTGCTTGCGCGGATGACCATCATCCGTGCTTCAGACCCGGTACGCACCATTCCGTCAGTTACGGAACGCGGCCACCGCTTCACCGGGGTGCGGGGCCAATCGGACTGGACCGCCGGAAGCGAGCTTCAGCGGAGTCCATGTGAACGGGCGCTAAGAACAGGGCTTTAGTGGTTTGTCAAGGGCAGGTGCCATAGACAGAGCTGGAATTTTAGGTTCAGATGGAATTGATGAGCGAGGGGCCGCCCAATCCTGAGGACTTTGTGACGCTGGACGACGTGTTCAGCGGCATTGATCTTGTCGATCGCCAACTCATCGACCTTCTGTCCCGGCGCTTTGCCTTGGTGCGCGCCGCGGCGAAACTCAACGACGGGCGTTTCAATCTGGATGACGAAGAACGGCGCAGGGCGGTCCTTTCGGCGATTCGCCGCCGCGCGTTCGAGCAGGGCGTGCCGGTGGGGCTGGTCGGCGATTTCTGGGATCGGCTGTTTGACGCTTCGGTCGCGTTCGAGCGCCAGGCGCTCGAACGGTTGCGCGCCGGCAACGAATAGATCCGGGTCCGATACCGCTCAGTCCTTTGGCTCCGGCGTGCGCCGCAGCGCTGAAAGCACGCCGCGCAGGGTGCGGATCTCGAGATGGTTCCAGCCGGGCTTGGTCAGCATGGTGCGCAGCGTGCGCCGCGTGGCCGCCGCCCGGCTCGGCGGCTCGAAATAGCCGCGCGGCTCCAGCATCTCGGTCAGTTGCGCGAACATGCCCTCGAATTCGTCCTGCGGGGCGGGTGGAAGCAGTTCCTCGACCGTCGGCTGGATCAGCGCCGTGTCGTCATCGCTCGCCGGGATATGTTTGGACCATTCGTAGGCGCACAGGATCACCGCCTGGGCCAGATTGAGCGAGCCGAACTCGGGGTTGATCGGTACGGTCAGGATCGCGCGGGCCAGCGCCACATCGTCGGTTTCCAGCCCGGAGCGCTCCGGCCCGAATACGATGGCGCTGCGGCCCGGCGCGGTCGTGATCGCGCGTGCGGCTTCCTCGGGCGTCACCACCGGTTTGGTCACGCCGCGCTTGCGCACGGTGGTGGCATAGACGTGGGCACAGTCGGCCACGGCGTCGGCCAGTGTCTCGAACACCCGCGCCTGTTCCAGCACGATATCCGCGCCCGAGGCCGCCGGGCCGGCCGACGGATTGGGCCAGCCATCGCGCGGCGAGACCAGCCGCATCTCGGTCAGCCCGAAATTGAGCATGGCGCGCGCGGCCTTGCCGATATTCTCGCCAAGCTGCGGACGGACCAGAACGATGACCGGGGGAAGGGCGGCGGGCTGCGTCAATGCGCGCCCACTTCGCGCACGGTGCTGGCGAATTCCTCGAAATCGCGGGCCTCGGTGAAGTCGCGATAGACGCTGGCGAAGCGGATGTAGGAGACGCTGTCGATCTGGCGCAGCCCGTCCATCACCATTTCCCCGATCGCCTTGGAGGGCACTTCGGTGTCGCCCATCGTCTCGATCTGGCGCTGGATGCTCGAAACCAGTCGATCGAGCCGTTCCTGCGGCACGCCCCGCTTGCGGCAGGCGAGGGAAACGGACTGCTCGATCTTGGCGCGGTCGAACGGTTCGCGCCGATCGCCCGATTTTACCACCATGATCTCGCGCAACTGCACGCGCTCGAACGTGGTGAAGCGGGCGCCGCAGCTTTCGCACTGGCGCCGCCGGCGGATCGAGGTGTTGTCCTCGCTCGGCCGGCTGTCCTTCACCTGGCTGTTGTCATGCGCGCAAAATGGGCAACGCATCGGTCAGCGCTTGATCCGTTGCCAGAACGCGATGCCCGCGCCGATGGCGAGGCCGGCGGGCAGGGTGATCACCGGCAGCAGCGCGCCCGCGACGGCGCCGATCCCGGCGCCGATCAGCACGGGCTTGGTCGAAGGATGGCCCATCCCCTGTTTCGCCATGGCGGTGATCTCGTCCCGGGCTCGGCCGACGAGATCTTCGTCGCGGTCGCTCATGGCCTTACAACTCCGGATAGATCGGGAAGCGATCGCACAGTTCGGCCACGCGATCGCGCACGCGCTGTTCGATCTGCCCGTCGCCTTCATCGCCGTTGCGCGCCATGCCATCGACCACTTCGGCGATGAGCTGCCCGATCGTGCGGAATTCGGCCACGCCGAAGCCGCGCGTGGTGCCGGCCGGCGTGCCAAGGCGGATGCCCGAGGTGACGAAGGGCGAGCGCTTGTCGAACGGGATACCGTTCTTGTTGCAGGTCAACCAGGCGCGATCGAGGCCCTTTTCCGCCGCCTTGCCGGTCACGTCCTTCGCCGTCAGATCGACCAGCATAAGGTGGTTGTCGGTGCCGCCCGAAACGATGGCGAGGCCCTGTTCCTGCAACGACGAGGCGAGCGCGCGCGCGTTCGCCACGATCTGGGAGGCATAGGCCCGGAATTCGGGGCGCAGCGCCTCGCCGAAGGCAACCGCCTTGGCCGCGATCACATGAACCAGCGGGCCACCCTGCATGCCGGGGAACACCGCCATGTTGATCTTCTTGGCGATGTCCTCGTCATTGGTGAGGACCACGCCCGAACGCGGGCCGCGCAGCGACTTGTGCGTGGTGGTGGTGACGACGTGCGCGTGCGGGAAGGGCGAGGGGTGCGCGCCG
Organism: Novosphingobium sp. UBA1939; assembly: GCF_002336885.1. Taxonomy (NCBI): domain Bacteria; kingdom Pseudomonadati; phylum Pseudomonadota; class Alphaproteobacteria; order Sphingomonadales; family Sphingomonadaceae; genus Novosphingobium; species Novosphingobium sp. UBA1939. The sequence continues at coordinate 51,822 of NZ_DDFB01000109.1, forward strand.
CCGGCGANNAAGCGCGGGAAATCCCACACGCGCGAATAGGCGGTGCCGCCCGCGATGATCAGCTTCGGCTTGTGTTCGCGGGCAAGGCGGGCAACCTCGTCCATGTCGATCAGGTGATCGTCCTCGCGCACGCCATAGGGGATCGGCTTGAACCACTTGCCGCTCATGTTGACGGGCGATCCGTGGGTCAGGTGGCCGCCCGAATTGAGGTCCAGTCCCATGAAGCTGTCACCCGGTTCCAGCAGGGCGAGGAACACGGCCTGGTTCATCTGGCTGCCCGAATTCGGCTGCACGTTGGCGAACTGGCAGCCGAACAGCTTCTTCGCGCGTTCGATGGCCAGTGTTTCGACCACGTCGGCGTATTCGCAGCCGCCGTAATAGCGCTTGCCCGGATAGCCTTCGGCGTACTTGTTGGTGAACACCGAACCCGTGGCTTCGAGCACCGCAAGCGAGGTGATGTTCTCGCTGGCGATCAGTTCGATCTTGGTCTGCTGGCGCTTCAGTTCGCCCCGGATCGCGGCGTAGACTTCGGCATCGGCGCTCTCAAGGTGTTCGGTAAAGAAACCCGAGGAGCGGATTTCCGAAGTCGCGGTGGCGGCATTGGTCATCTGGTCGTCTCCTCTTCAGACCTGGGGATGGGAAAGCTTGTCGACGCGGCCGGCATGGCGGCCGCCGCCGAATTCGGTGGACAGGAACGCATCGAGGCAGGCCTTGGCCATGTCGACGCCGGTGAGGCGCGCGCCCATGGCGATGCAGTTGGCATCGTTGTGTTCGCGTGCCAGCGCGGCGGACAGCGGCTCGGAAACCAGCGCGCAGCGGCAGGCGGGATTGCGGTTCACCGCGATCGAGATGCCGATGCCCGAACCGCACAGCGCCACGCCGAATGCGGCGGTGCCATCGGCGACCACCGAGGCCAGCTTGTAGCCATAGTCGGGGTAATCGACGCGATCGGCCGTTTCCGGGCCAAGATCGGCGACTTCGTGGCCCAGACCGATCAGATATTCGCGCAGTTCCGCCTTGAGGTCGAACGCGGCATGATCGGAAGCAATGGCTATGCGCATGGGATTTTGCGTTTCCGGCTGTCCTTGGAGGGGATTCTGCGCCCCCTTAGGCGCATTGCGCCAACGATGCCAGATCAAACGCCGTGCAATGCCCTATTGTCCGTATTTGCGGGGCGCCCTTGGGGCGCCCCGCCTTGCATTGCATCGTATCGGGAGCGGATCAGTTGAACGACCCGCTCAGCGTCACGCCGAACACGCGCGGATCGTTGTAGATGCCGGCACGGTAGTTCGAGGTGTCGATAACGCCGACAAGGTTGCGCTTGTCGGTGAGGTTGCGGGCGAAGAAGGCCAGCTCATAGCGCTCGAAAGCCAGACCCGCCTTGAGGCCGAGTTCGAAGTTGCCGTTCGAGGTGTACTCCACCGTCTTGTAGGGCACATACATCGTATAGCCCTGCAGGTTGAAGTCCGCGCCCACGAACGCGCGCAGCTTCTCGTTCAGCGGCAGGTCGTAGCGGCCGCTCACGTTGAGGTTGAAGTCAGGCGCGTTGGGCAGCGGGTTGCCGTTGATCTGGGCGAAGTAGTTGTTGCCCACGCGCACGGTCGGGTTGAGCACCGTTTCCGAAAGCACGCCGCCGGCCGCGCCAGCCTGCGCATAGACCGACTTGTCCTTGATCTCGGTGTGCAGCAGGCTGAAGCCGATGTTGAACTTCAGGTTGCGGGCCGGCCGCAGCCCCAGTTCCGCTTCCATGCCATAGCCGACAGCCTTGTCGGCATTGAACAGCACGCCGTTGCCGTTGCTGTCGTTGCCGTTCAACTGGATGTCCGAGACCGTGTAGTAGAAGCCGGTCAGATTGAACGTCAGGGCGTTATCGAGCCAAGCGCTTTTCACGCCCGCTTCCCAGGACGTGTTCTTTTCCGATTGCGCCGTGGAGAAGGGCGAGTTGAACACGGCAGAGCGGCCCTGAATGGTCGGACCACGGAAGCCGCGCGCGACACGGGCGAACAGGCTGAGATCCGGCGTGGCGCGATAAAGCAGGCTCAGGTCGAAGCTGGGCTGCGTGTCGGAAAGGCGCACCTTGCGCGCCGCGGTTGCCGGGAACGTCACCACGCCAGCCACGGTATCGGCGGTCTTCAGCAGTTCGGTGGTCTTGGTGTCGTTCGTCACGCGCACGCCGCCGGTCACGCGCAGCTTCTCGGTCAGGTCGTAGCTAGCCTGGCCGAACAGGCCCCAGCTGGTGTTGACGTTGTGCAGAAGAACCCAGTTGTTCGGGTTGGGCGTGGTGCCCAGCGCATTGCTGGTCAGGAAGTACGCGCGCTGATCGAACTCGGTCATATCGCGCGAATCGAAGTAGATGCCCCCGATCTGCCACTTGAACCGGCCACTATCCGGGCTGGCGAGGCGCAGTTCCTGCGACCACTGGTCCAACCCGCGCAGCACCCCGCGCGACTGGCCGCAACCGGCCGCGCAATAGTTCGGGGCGGTGCCGCCGAAATCGGCCGCGGCGCCGCCGTCGGTGTCGCCACGGCTATAGCCATGAGCGTTTTCATAGGCGGTGATCGACGTCAGCGTGATGCCGCCGAAATCGTAGATCGCCTTCAGCGATGCGCCCTTGGTCTTGTAGGCCTGCGGGTTGTTCTGCGCTTCGTCATAGGAAACCTTCGTCAGGTCCAGCGTATCCGGCACGGCGCGCACGCCCTGCTTGATGGAGCCGCGATAGAAGATCGACGCGGTGCCGTCGTAGTCGCGATAGTGACCGGACAGGCGCAGGGTCAGCGCGTCCGAAGGCTTTGCCTCGATCTGCAGGCGCACGTCGCGCTCGTTGAAGCCGCCCATCACATTCTTGCCGGGGACGGTGCCATCGTCGCTGGGGCCGGTGTAGGTGTTGCTGATCCAGTTGTCGCGATGCTGGTAAAGGCCGGACAGGCGGAAGCTCAGCGTGCCGCTGCTGTTGAGCGGGCCACCGACGCCGGCATCGATGTTGACGCTGTTGCGGCTGCCCCAGCTTGCGGACCCCTGGCCGCGCCAGGTAGCGGACGGCTGCACCGTATCGAACTTGACGATGCCGGCGGTGGTGTTGCGGCCGAACAGCGATCCTTGCGGCCCGCGCAGCACTTCCACCTGATCGATGTCGAAGGCCGGCGTGGACTTGAGCACGACATGCTCGGCCACCACGTCGTCCTGGATGATCGACACCGGCTGCGACGCGCCCAGATAGAAGTCGATGTTGCCAAGGCCACGGATGTAGAACCGCGGAAAGATGCGGCCCGTGGTCGATTCAACGTTGAGGCTGGGGACGCGGCCCGCCAGCGAAAGCAGGGTGTCGGCACCGCCGGCCTGGATGTCGTGCAGCATTTCGGGCTTCATGACGGCAACGGAAACCGGCACGCTCAGGATGTTCTCCTGGCGGCGTTGTGCCGTGACGACGATCGTGTCGGACGATTCCGCCGCTTCGGCGTCAGCCGCCTGGGCCTGTGCCATGGCGGGAGCCACGGGCAGCAGGGCGGTTCCCGCGAGAAGCGCGGAGGCTAAAGATGCGATACGCATTGATTGATTCCCTCATGAGGTGGGATGACGGTCCCTTGCCGACGGCTGCTGCGGTTAAACCCGTCATATTTCAACCTTGTTTCGGCGGGGCCGGTATCGCCTGAAACGAATCGGGCCAGGGTGTCGCATGGGGGCAACAACCCCAGAGAACCCCATCCCCCAAAATGCGAAAGGGCGCCCCGACGGATCGGGACGCCCTTTTCGGCTTTGCCGGGATGCCGGCCGTTACTGATCCAGGAACGAGCGCATCTTCCTCGAACGGCTCGGGTGCTTCAGCTTCCTCAGCGCCTTTGCCTCGATCTGGCGGATGCGTTCGCNNTCCTCGCGCGGGGTCAGGCTGGCCAGCACGCGGGTAACGGTTTCCTTGAGGTTGGACTGGATCGCGGCGTCCACCGGGATGATCGCGTTCTTGTCCTCGATGAAATCGCCCAGGTGGCTGTCTTCCTCGTCGCCGATCGGCGTTTCGAGGGAGATCGGCTCCTTGGCGATCTTCATCACCTTGCGCACCTTCTCCAGCGGCATGGAGAGGCGTTCGGCCATTTCCTCGGGCGTGGGCTCGCGGCCCTGCTCGTGCAGGAACTGGCGGCTGGTGCGCACCAGCTTGTTGATCGTCTCGATCANNGGATGGTGCGCGCCTGATCCGCGATCGAGCGCGTGATCGCCTGCCGGATCCACCAGGTCGCGTAAGTCGAGAACTTGTAGCCGCGCCGGTATTCGAACTTGTCGACCGCCTTCATCAGGCCGATGTTCCCTTCCTGGATCAGGTCGAGGAACTGCAGCCCGCGGTTGGTGTACTTCTTGGCGATCGAGATCACGAGGCGGAGGTTGGCTTCCACCATTTCCTTCTTGGCGATGCGCGCTTCGCGCTCGCCCTTCTGGACCATGTTCACGATACGGCGGAATTCGCCCAGCGACATGCCGGTGGCGGCCGCGATGTCGGCGATCTCGGCGCGAATGCGCTCCACCGCCGAACCTTCGTTGGCAGCAAACGCGGCCCACTTCTTGTCGCGGCCGGCCAGCGATTGCAGCCAGCCGTCGTCGAGTTCGCGGCCGACGTAGTTATCGAGGAAATCCTTGCGAGAAACCTTGTGGCGTTCGGCCAGGCGCAGCATCTGCCCGCCCAGCGCCGTCAGGCGGCGGTTGAACGCATAGAGGTTGTCGACCAGGTATTCGATCTTGCTGGCGTGGAACTGCACGCTTTCGACCTGCGCGGTCAGATCCTCGCGCAGCTTCTGGTACTGCGATTCCTTCGCCGCCGGAAAATCGTTGCCGATCGCCAGCACATCGAGCCGTTCGGCCTGGATCTTCTCGAAGCGGCGGAACAGGTCGGTGATCTCGGCGAAGCGCTCAAGCGCGGCCGGCTTTAGCTGCGCTTCCATCTGGGCGAGGCTGAGGGTGTTGTCCTCTTCCTCTTCCTCCACCGGACGCGCGCGGCGTTCGCGCAGTTCGTCGTCCTCGTCGCCGTCGGCCGGTTCTTCTTCCTCGACTTCGTCCTCGTCCTTGAACGAGGGGCCGGCCGTGGCTTCGCTGATTTCGCCGTCGGCTTCCTCGCCGTCCTCGGAGAGGTTCTCGGGCTGCGGTTCCTTGGACAGCATCGCGTCGAGATCGAGAATCTCGCGCAGCTGCATTTCGCCCGCGTTCAGCGCTTCGGACCACTGGATGATCGCATGGAAGGTGATCGGGCTTTCGCACAGGCCCATGATCATGGTGTCGCGGCCGGCTTCGATGCGCTTGGCGATGGCGATTTCGCCTTCGCGGCTGAGCAGTTCCACCGCGCCCATTTCGCGCAGGTACATGCGCACCGGATCGTCGGTACGCTCGACGGTTTCCTTGCGCTTGATGATGTCGGGCCGGTCCTCGACCGGATCGACGTCTTCCACGTCTTCCTGCTGGTTGTCTTCCGGATCGACCGCGTCCTCGTCGCTTTCGACGATATTGACGCCCATTTCCGAAATCGCGGCCATGATGTCCTCGATCTGCTCGGAAGACATCTGGTCCTGAGGCAGCGCCTCGTTCAGCTCGTCGTAAGTGATGATGCCACGGCGCTTGGCGCGCGCGATGAGCTTCTTGATGGAAGCGTCATTCAGGTCGATCAGCGGCGCATCGCCGCTATCGGTCTTGTCGTTGGATGCCATTGAACCCCGATACCACTTTGTTCGAGCTGCCGTTGCGTCTTACAATTATAACGAAGCACGAACGCGACCCATTTGCCCCAACCGGGCAAACAAGGCCAGCCTTCGTTCGCGCAAACGTTCTTTTTCTGCTTCGGTTTCGGGGGTAAGTTCGGCCTGATAGCGCCGATTGGCCTCTTCCAGCGCCGATTCCACCTCCGGAAGCTCCACCAGAAGCGCAATCGCGTCGGCCAATTCCCCGGCGCTGCCTTCCCGCTTCGCGAGAAAGCCGAATCGAATCTCACCAAAATCCGTTGCGGTCGGCGTGCGCAGACGCCGCTGGTGCAATATGGCCCGGATATGTTCGCTTTCAAGAGCGGCGCCCGATGGGCCGGCCGAATCGGCCAGCACCAGCAAGGCATCGAGCGTGGCCGCCATGTCCGCTTCCGCCGGATGCAGCCGCGCAAGGCTTTCGGCATGGGCGGCGATCAGGTCCGGCTGTTCGACCAGCCCCGCGATCACCGCCGCGATCAGCCGGTCGCGCGTGCCCACCCGCTGTTGCAAGCGGTTCGTCTGTTCGGCGGGCAAGGGCGGCGGCGCGGGTTTCCACGGCTGGCCTTTGCCGCGCGGCGCGGCTCCACCGCCCTGGCGGGGCTGGAACGGCGCGCGTTCCTTGCGGGCGAAGGCGAGTTCGCCGAACCGCTCGTTGAGATCGCGGCGGTAGAGCGCCTTGATGTCCGGGTGCTGGATGGTGTCGCAATGCGCCATCAGCCGCGCCTTCAGCCCGGCCTTGTCCTCCGGTGTCGCCAGCGGCAGGGCATCGCGCTCGGCGGCCCACAGCACGTCGATCAGGCTGCGCGCCTCGCTCAGCAAAGCTTCCATCGCTTGCGGCCCGTCGCGCTTCACCACATCGTCCGGGTCCATGCCGCCGGGCAGGGTGACGATGCGCAGGCTGTGGCCGGGGCGGAGCAGGGGCAGGGCGCGGGTGATCGCGCGCATTGCCGCGCGTTGTCCCGCAGCGTCGCCATCGAAGCACAGCGTCGGACATTCGACCACGCGCCACAGCCGTTCTATCTGGTGTTCCGTCAGCGCGGTGCCCAGCGGCGCGACCGCCTCGGCGATCCCCGCCGCCGCCAGCGCCACCACGTCCATGTAGCCTTCGACGACGACGATCCGCCCGGCATTGCGCGCGGCCGGCGCGGCGCGGTGCAGGTTGTAAACCGTGCGTCCCTTGTCGAACAGCGGCGTGTCGGGCGAATTCAGGTACTTGGGCGCATCTGTTTTTTCGGCGCTGAGGATGCGCCCGCCAAACGCGATCACCCGCCCGCGCGGATCGAGGATCGGCAGCATCAGCCGGCCCCGGAACCGGTCATAGGGATCGCGGCCTTCCACCACGATGCGCAGGCCCGCCTCGATCAGCATGGCATCGGGGAAGGCGGAAAGCGCCTCCTTCAGCGCGGTGCGGCTGTCGGGCGCGAAGCCGAAGCCGAAATCGCGCACGATCCGTTCGGGGAATCCGCGCGAGGCCAGATAGCGCCGCGCGTCCGCGCCACGCTCCTCGTGCAGGCTGCGCGCGAAGAAATCCTGCGCCGCCGCCATCACGTCGTGCAGCGATTTCTGCTGCTCCGCGCGCTGGGCCATGCGCGGATCGGGCGCGGGCACTTCCATGCCCGCCTCGACCGCCAGTTCCTTCACCGCATCCATGAAGGGCAGGCCCTGGTGGTCGGTCATCCAGCGGATCACGTCCCCGTGCGCGCCGCAGCCAAAGCAGTGGTAGAAGCCCTTTTCGTCGTTGATCGTGAAGCTGGGCGTCTTTTCGTTATGAAACGGGCAGCACGCCTTGAACTCCCGCCCCGCCTTCTGCACGCGCACCGTCCGCCCGATCACGCCCGAAAGCGAAATGCGGGAGCGCAGTTCGTCCAGCCATTGCGGGGATAGGCTCATGCAGCGCCTCCGCCGCGACGGGGGCGAGTCCACAAACTGCCCTCCCGCCTGCGGGAGGGAGCGGGAGGGCAGTTTTGTGTCACCCCGCCAGCGCCGCTTTCACCAGCCCGCTGGCCTTGCCCATGTCGAGCTGGCTGCCGTGCTTCGCCTTGAGCGCGGCCACCACCTTGCCCATGTCCTTCATGCCGGCCGCGCCGGTTTCGGCGATGATCGCGGCGATCGCGGCCTTCGCGTCATCGTCGCTCAACTGCGCGGGGAGGAATTCCTCGATCACCACGAGTTCGGCTTTCTCGACCTCGGCCAGTTCCTGCCGGCCGCCCTGTTCGTAGAGCGTGATCGATTCGCGGCGCTGCTTGGCCATCTTCTGCAGCACGTCGACCACGATCACGTCGTCGTCGGGAACGGTGGCGGCGGTGCGCAGTTCGATGTCCTTGTCCTTCAGCTTGGCAAGGATGAGGCGGACGGCGGCCAGGCGGGCCTTGTCGCCCGCCTTCATGGCAGAAACCTGCGCGGCCTTGATCGAGTCGCGGATCATGATGTCTGTACGTTTCCTGTGGATGGTCGCCGCAAGCCGGCGGAAGAAACGCATGTAGGATAAACTTTCTCAATCCGCTAGGTTGACGGTGCGGCGTGGCAGGTCTAGCGGGCGAGCCTTAGCGACATCGTCAGAACCCTTACCAACGGAGCGCCCCACATCATGGCCGACCCCGCACTTTCGCACGCGCCTCAACCAGAAGGTGCGACGGGAGTCCTCGTGCTTGCGGATGGATCGGTCGCGTGGGGACGAGGCTTTGGCGCGGTCGGCTCGGCCGTGGGAGAGGTGTGCTTCAACACCGCGATGACCGGCTATCAGGAAGTGATGACCGATCCGTCCTATGCGGCGCAGATCGTCACCTTCACGTTCCCGCACATCGGCAATGTCGGCACCAATGCCGAGGACATGGAAAGCCATGACGTGCCCGGCGCGGTGGGCTGCGTGGTGCGCGAGGACGTGACGGCACCCGCCAGCTTCCGCGCGCAGGGCACGTTCCCCGCGTGGATGGAAAAGCACGGCAAGATCGGCCTGGCCGGGGTCGACACCCGCGCGCTGACCCGCCGCATCCGCCTGTCCGGCGCGCCCAACGCGGTGATCGCGCACGATCCCAAGGGGCAGTTCGATATCGACGCGCTGCTGGAAAAGGCGCGCAACTGGCCGGGCCTTGAAGGCATGGACCTTGCCCGCATCGTCACGCGCGACGGGCAGGAGGAATGGCAGGGTTCGGTCTGGCGGCTGGGGCAGGGCTATGGCCGGTCCCCGCACGACAAGCGCCCGCACGTCGTCGCCATGGACTTCGGCGCGAAGGACAACATCTTCCGCAATCTGGTGAAGGCCGGGGCCGGGGTGACGGTGGTGCCGGCGGAAACCTCGCTGGAAACGATCCTCTCGCTCAACCCCGATGGCGTGTTCCTCTCGAACGGCCCGGGCGATCCGGCGGCGACCGGTGCCTATGCCGTACCCGTGATCCAGGCGCTGCTGGAGCGCGACGTGCCGATTTTCGGCATCTGCCTTGGTCACCAGATGCTGGGCCTGGCCGCCGGCGCGAAGACGGTGAAGATGCACCAGGGGCACCGCGGCGCCAACCATCCGGTCAAGCGGCTGGAACAGGGCGTGGTGGAGATCACCAGCATGAACCACGGCTTCGCGGTGGACAACGCCAGCCTGCCGGCGAACGTGATCGAAACCCACGTTTCGCTGTTCGACGGATCGAACTGCGGCATCGCGATTGCGGGCAAGAAGGCGTTCGGCGTGCAATACCACCCGGAAGCCTCGCCGGGGCCTCAGGACAGCTTCTATCTGTTCGAGAAGTTCGTGGGGATGCTGGGATGAACGCCAACGCCTTCACCCCCTCTCACCCTTCAGGGGGAGAGGGTTGGGGAGAGGGGGCTTTCCGGATCCCGCCCCAAGGCCATCAGGATCGTCCGCGCGACGCCTTCGGGATTGGTCATGACGTCCGCGTTAGTGAACCGGAGCACCCGGTAGCCGCGCGCTTCGAGGTCGGCCGTTCGCCGCGCGTCGTAAGCGATATCCGAACCGTGGGTTTCCCCGTCGATCTCGATGACCAGCCGTTCCGAGCGCGCGGCGAAGTCGGCGATGTACGGCGCAAGCACGACTTGCCGCTGAAACTTGAAACCAAGACGGCCGGCGCGAACGATCTGCCACAGCCGGCGTTCCGGCTCGGTCATTTCGCGCCGCAGCTCCCGCGCCCGGGTTCGCGTGCCCTCGTGTCGCTTCATCGTGTCGCAGCCCCCTCTCCCAACCCTCTCCCCCTGAAGGGTGAGAGGGCTTCAATACTGTAAGGCCCTCGCATGCCCAAACGCACTGACATCTCCTCGATCCTGATCATCGGCGCCGGGCCGATCATCATCGGCCAGGCTTGCGAGTTCGATTATTCGGGCACGCAGGCGGTGAAGGCGCTCAAGGAAGAGGGCTATCGCATCGTCCTGGTCAATTCGAACCCGGCCACGATCATGACCGATCCCGAGATGGCGGACGCGACTTATGTCGAGCCGATCACGCCGGCGATCGTCGCCAAGATCATCGAGAAGGAGCGCCCCGACGCGATCCTGCCGACGATGGGCGGGCAGACCGCGCTGAATACGGCGCTCGCGTTGGCGCAGGACGGCACGCTCGAAAAGTTCGGCGTGACCATGATCGGCGCCAACGCCGAAGCGATCGACAAGGCCGAGGATCGCCAGAAGTTCCGCGACGCGATGGACAAGATCGGCCTCGAATCCGCGCGTTCCGGCGTGGCGCACACGGTGGACGAGGCGCTGGCGGTGCTGGAGACGACCGGGCTGCCCTCGATCATCCGCCCCAGCTTCACGCTCGGCGGCACCGGCGGCGGTATTGCCTACAACCGGGAAGAGTTCGTCAAGATCGTGCGCGGAGGCCTTGAGGCCAGCCCGACCACCGAGGTGCTGATCGAGGAATCGCTGCTCGGCTGGAAAGAGTACGAGATGGAAGTCGTCCGCGACCGGAACGACAACGCCATCATCATCTGCTCGATCGAGAACGTCGATCCGATGGGCGTCCACACCGGGGATTCGATCACCGTCGCCCCGGCGCTGACGCTGACTGACAAGGAATACCAGATCATGCGCAACGCATCGATCGCGGTGCTCCGCGAAATCGGCGTGGAAACAGGTGGTTCGAACGTGCAGTTCGCGGTCAACCCGAAGGACGGGCGCCTGATCGTGATCGAGATGAACCCGCGCGTGTCGCGGTCCTCGGC
>NZ_DDFB01000109.1:62724-150285 GCF_002336885.1 Novosphingobium sp. UBA1939
GTCACCAAGATCCCGCGCTTCGCGTTCGAGAAGTTCAAGGGGGCCGAGCCGCTGCTTGGCACCGCGATGAAGTCCGTGGGCGAAGTGATGGCGATCGGCCGCAACTTCAAGGAATCGCTGCAGAAGGCGCTGCGCGGGTTGGAAACCGGGCTGGACGGTTTCAACCGCGTGGTCGCGCTGGAAGGGGCGGATCGCGACGAGATCAACGCCGTGCTCTCGCGCGCCACGCCCGAACGCCTGCTCGCGGTCGGCCAGGCCTTTCGCGAAGGCTTCTCGGTGGACGATATCCACGCCGTCACCAAGTACGAGCCGTGGTTCCTGCGCCACATCGAGGAAATCATTGCCGAGGAAAAGGCGATCCTGGAAAACGGTCTGCCAGTCGATGCGGCGGGGCTGCGGCGGCTGAAGGCCATGGGCTTTTCGGACAAGCGCCTCGCCACCCTGGCGGTGCGGTCGGTCCATGTCGCGGGCGGCATGGCGGAAACCCAGGCCAAGCGTTCGGGCCTGCTGCACGATGCGCTGCGCGCCATGGCGGGGGCCACCAGCGAGGACGAGGTGCGCAAGTTGCGCCACCGGCTGGGCGTGCGCCCTGTGTTCAAGCGCATCGATAGCTGCGCGGCCGAGTTCGAGGCGGTGACGCCTTACATGTACTCGACCTACGAAGGCGGCCTGTTCGGCGAGCCGGAGAACGAGGCGGCGCCTTCGGACCGCAGGAAGATCGTGATCCTCGGCGGTGGTCCCAACCGCATCGGGCAGGGCATCGAGTTCGATTACTGCTGCTGCCATGCCTGCTTCGCGCTGGAAGATGCCGGGTTCGAGACCATCATGGTCAACTGCAACCCGGAAACCGTCTCCACCGACTACGATACCTCCGACCGCCTCTATTTCGAGCCGCTGACGGCCGAGGACGTGCTGGAAATTCTCGAAGTCGAAAAGGCGAACGGCGGGCTTGTCGGCGTGATCGTGCAGTTTGGCGGGCAGACCCCGCTGAAGCTCGCGCAGGCGCTGGAAGACGCCGGGATACCCATCCTCGGCACGTCGCCCGATGCGATCGACCTTGCCGAAGATCGCGAGCGCTTTGCCGCGCTGGTCGAGAAGCTGGGCCTCAAGCAGCCCGCCAACGGCCTGGCGCGCAGCCGCGACGAGGCGGTCGCGGTGGCGGCGCGCATCGGTTATCCGGTGCTGATGCGTCCGTCCTACGTGCTGGGCGGCCGCGCCATGGAAATCGTGGACAGCCAGGCACAGCTTGATGACTACATCGCCACCGCCGTGCAGGTTTCGGGCGACAGCCCGGTGCTGATCGACCAGTACCTGCGCGATGCGATCGAATGCGATGTCGATGCGCTGGCCGATGGCGAAGAGGTGACCGTGGCCGGCGTCATGCAGCACATCGAGGAAGCCGGCATCCATTCGGGCGACAGCGCCTGCACCCTGCCGCCCTACAGCCTGCCCGATGACGTCGTGCAGGAAATGGAGCGCCAGGCAGTGCTGCTGGCCAAGGCGCTCGGCGTGCGCGGGCTGATGAACATCCAGTTCGCGGTGAAGGACGGCGAGGTTTACCTGATCGAGGTGAACCCGCGCGCCAGCCGCACGGTGCCGTTCGTGGCCAAGGCGATCGGCCAGCCCATCGCCAAGTTCGCGGCGCGGATCATGGCGGGCGAGACGCTGGCCGACTTGCCGGCGATCCGGCGCGAGGTCGATCACATGGCGGTGAAGGAAGCGGTGTTCCCCTTCGCGCGCTTCCCCGGCGTCGATCCGGTGCTGTCGCCCGAGATGAAGTCCACGGGCGAAGTGATGGGAATCGATGCGAATTTCCCGGTCGCTTTCGCCAAGGCCCAATTGGGCGCGGGCGTCAGCCTGCCGCGCAGCGGTACGCTGTTCGTCTCGGTCAAGGATAGCGACAAGGCCATCGTCCTGCCGGCGGTAAAGAAGCTGTCGGGGCTGGGCTTCCACATCGTCGCCACCGGCGGCACGGCGCGTTACCTCGCCGATGCCGGTGTCTCGGTCGAACGGATCAACAAGGTTGCCGAAGGCCGTCCGCACATCGTGGACCGGATCATCGATGGCGACATCGCGTTGATTTTCAACACGACCGAGGGTTGGCAGAGCCACAAGGACTCGCAATCGATCCGTGGCTCGGCGCTGTCGGGCAAGGTGCCCTATTTCACCACGGCTGCCGCATCGGTCGCCGCCGCCGCGGCAATCGAGGCGCTGCAAAGCGCCGACCTTGCGGTTCGTCCGTTGCAGGATTATTATAGCTGAGCTTCCACGTGTTCCCCAGCATCGCGGCGGTGAAAGCCCGGACGGTCGATTGATACGGCTTCCGGTTGGGGACGGTTATCCCTGGTTGCCGTAGCGTTCGCGCCGCGGCGGGCGGGGAGCGAAAGGAAAGAGAAGACGGATGGCAAGTGTGGAAAAGCTGCCGATGCTGGCCGAAGGCTATGAAAAGCTGACTGCCGAGCTGAAAGCGCTGCGCGAGGAGCGGCCGAAGATCGTTGACGCGATCGAGGAAGCGCGCGCCCACGGCGATCTTTCCGAAAACGCCGAATACCATGCCGCCAAGGAGCGGCAGGGCCAGGTCGAAGCCTCCATCGCCGATCTGGAAGACAAGATCAGCCGCGCGCAGATCATCGATCCGACCAGCCTTTCGGGCGATCGCATCGTGTTCGGCGCTACGGTGACGCTGCTCGACGATGCCGACAAGCCCGTGCGTTATCAGATCGTGGGACAGGCCGAAGCGGACGCCAAGGTGGGCCGCATCAGCTACAATTCGCCGCTGGGCCGCGCGCTGATCGGCCGCAAGGTAGAGGACGAGGTCGAGGTGACGGTGCCGTCGGGCGACAAGTTCTACGTCGTCGAAAAGATCGAATTCATCTGAGCTTCGAAGTGTAACAGCCTGTTTGAACCCGTCATCCCAGCGGAAGCTGGGATCTCGTTAGGCTGAGCGGAACCGCCCGGAATTTCCTTTACAACGGCCTGAGATCCCAGCTTTCGCTGGGATGACGGGCGGACCATACAAAAAGCCCCGGATCGCTCCGGGGCTTTTTTGTTTGCCTGAGGTCAGGCCTTGGGCAGTTCCGGTTCGAGTAGCCGGTGCAAGTGAACGATCACATAGCGCATTTCCGCATCATCCACGGTGCGTTGCGCGGCAGCGCGCCAGGCTTCTTCGGCGCTGTGATAGTCGGGGAACACCCCCACGACGTCGATCTTGTTGAGGTCGACGAATTCGAGGCCCTGGGGGTCCTTGACCCGCCCGCCCATAACGAGGTGCAGCTTCTGCATGGCAGCCTTTTCCATTGGGGAGGAAACGTGCGTGCCACTGACAAAATGATGCGCGAATGGCAAGTGCGACAAATGGCTTATTCGCGCCCTTGTTGGGTTATTTGCGCAATCTGGTCGCAATTTCGATAAGGCGGCGCAGCGCGGTTTCCCCCGCCTCGCGCGCGGACGATACCGCGACCTCGGTCAGGTCGACCGCGCGCTTGCGCGCTTCCTCGCCACCTTCGGCGATCTTGCCGCCCACGGTGCCGCCGATGTCTTCCAGCTTGGCCACGCCGTCGCGCCCCGCGTCGGCCGCGCGCGAGGCATAGGCCGACGCGATTTCGGCGCCCAGCGCGGCGAGCGCCACGGCGCGCTTGCCCAGGCGCGAATCCACGACTTCCCGCGCCGCCGAACGGCGCTTGGGCCAAGCGCGGGCGACCAGCGCACCAAGGAGAATGCCGCCCGCCAGCATGGCAACAGGATGTTCGTCGACGAGCGTCTTCACGGTCTTCGCCGGGCCGGAAGCGGTCACCCGCGCCTTGGCCGCTTCCACTTTTTCGCGAACGGCCGCGTTGGGATCGTGTTCACCGGTCTTGGTTTCGTCGCTCACATCATTCTCCTTGGGCAATGGCCAGCCAGCGCCCGGCGATCCGGGACAGGGGCGCGCGCAACAGCCACCCCGCAACGGCCGCGACCGTCAGGCCCAGCACGGCCTTGTTTTCGCTGGCGATATCGCGGGCCATGTCGATGGTTTCAACGATTTCGCCGGCGGCATGTTCCCGGATGCGACGGCCGATCGGCTTCTCCGCCAACCCCTCGCGCAGGGCGGAAATGTCCCCTCGCACCAGCTGCCGGGCTTCCTCGCGCAACAGGCGCGCCTCTTCGAGAACGGCGGAATCCCGGAGATTGCTCATGAATCCGTGTCCTTGCCCAGAAGGGCGGCGCGTGCCTTGCGAAAGCGGCGGACGGCGGTGGCGAAGCACAGCGCGGCAAGGCCGCCCAGGCCCAGCCCGACCACGGCCAGCGCGCCCCACGGCGTCAGCAGCGGTGTCAGCGCCAGCAGCAAGCCAACCACCAGTGCCACCAGCGTAAAGAACGCGAAGGCCAACGCCAGCAGTAGGAGCGCGACGATACCCTTCGCGCGGCCCCAGCCATAGTTGGCGCGCGCGCGGGCATAGGCCATCTCCGCCTCGAACAGCGTCTGGCCGTCGTCAATCAGCGCGCGCAGTGTATCGGTCAACGAAATATCGTCTTCACCTGCCGACACCTCGGCGCCGGATTGGGGCGGGAGCGGGGACGACATGCGTCGTTCGGGCAATGCGCGCTTCTGCCGCTACGCGTCCCCGTCGCCAGACCCGCGCACCAGGCGCGCCAGCAGGAAGCCGGCGACAGCAGCGATGCCGATCGCGGTGGCGGGGCTTTTGCGGACGAATTCCTTCACATCGTTGCCGAGTTCGGAAACGTCCTTCGATTCGAGCTTAGCCGCCGTTTCCTGGATGCTGCGCGCGGCGGAACGGGCATAATCGCCATATTGCACGCCCAGTTTTTCGTCGATCGTGCCGGCGGTATCGGAAATGGTCTTGCCCAGCACCGTCAAGGCGTCGCTTGCCTTGCTCTTGCCATCGGTGGCGAGCGAGATCGCCTTTTCCTTGGCTTGCCCGGCATAGAGCTTCGCGTCCTCGCTCCAGTCGCCGGCCTTTTCGGTCACGGTCGCCTTGTAGGCGGCTCCGCGCTCGATCGCCTCGCCCTTCAGCTTCTCAGCGCTGGCCTTGGCGTCTTCAACCGCCTTGCTGAAGCGTGACTTGCCGGTTTCCGCAGCGGCGGCCGCTTCTTCAACGGCTTCGGTCACGGTTTCCGCGACGTCGGCGGCGGCGGTGGTGCCCTTGGCGGTGGATTTGGCCATTTTCCTGTCTTCCTTCGAACTGTGAGGCCCGGCCGGCCCGGTGACAACGACTAGCGCATCCTGGACCATTGGGCAAAGCGCCTGCGAATTCACGACGGGGTGTCCCGCTGCAATGCACCAACGCGGGTTGCGCCCGCCGGTTCCAGCCGATAGGAGCCGGCGCCAAAGGCGATGTCCAGCATCTTTTCGCCCATTTTCAGGGAGTCTGCCATGACCGCGATCATTGACATCCACGCCCGCGAGATTCTCGACAGCCGCGGTAATCCCACCGTAGAGGTCGATGTGCTGCTTGAAGACGGCAGCTTCGGCCGCGCGGCGGTTCCCTCGGGCGCCTCTACCGGCGCGCACGAAGCGGTCGAACTGCGCGATGGCGACAAGGGGCGCTATCTCGGCAAGGGCGTGACCAAGGCGGTGACCGCCGTCAACAGCGAGATTTCCGAAGCGCTGATCGGGCTTGACGCCGAAGACCAGCGCGACATCGACCTGGCGATGATCGCGTTCGATGGCACCGAGAACAAGGCGCGGATCGGCGCCAACGCCATCCTGGGCACCAGCCTGGCCGTGGCCAAGGCCGCTGCCGACGCGCGCGGCCTGCCGCTCTATTCCTACGTCGGCGGCGTTTCGGCGCATGTCCTGCCCGTGCCGATGATGAACATCATCAACGGCGGTGAACATGCCGACAATCCGATCGACTTCCAGGAATTCATGATCATGCCGGTTGGCGCGCCGACGCTGGCCGAAGCCGTGCGCTGGGGCGCGGAAGTGTTCCACACGCTGAAGAAGGGTCTGCACGAAAAGGGCCTGGCGACGGCGGTGGGCGACGAAGGCGGTTTCGCGCCCAACCTGGCCAGCACCCGCGACGCGCTCGATTTCGTGATGGCCTCGATCGAAAAGGCGGGGTTCAAGCCCGGCGAGGACATGGCGCTGGCGCTCGACTGCGCTTCCACCGAGTTCTTCCGCAACGGCAAGTACGAGATCAGCGGCGAAGGCCTCTCGCTCTCGCCCGAAGCCTTCTCGGATTATCTCGCGGCACTTTGCGATGCCTACCCGATCCGCTCGATCGAGGATGGCATGAGCGAGGACGATTTCGAGGGCTGGGCCGCGCTCACGGCGAAAGTCGGCAAGCGCGTCCAGCTGGTTGGCGACGATCTGTTCGTGACCAACCCGAAGCGCCTTGAAATGGGCATCGGCAAGGGGCTGGCCAATTCGCTGCTGGTCAAGGTCAACCAGATCGGCACGCTGACCGAAACGCTGGAGGCCGTCTCGATCGCGCAGCGCAACGGCTACACCGCCGTGATGTCGCACCGTTCGGGTGAAACCGAGGACGCCACGATCGCGGACCTGGCGGTTGCCACCAACTGCGGCCAGATCAAGACGGGGTCGCTGGCCCGGTCGGACCGGCTGGCCAAGTACAACCAGCTCATCCGCATCGAGGAAGAACTGGGCGCTTCGGCGAAGTACGCGGGCAAGGGCGCGTTCGGCCGTCTGTCCGCCTGATCCGGTCCTTCCGGGGCGAACCGGCTGACGGTTCCGGCAAAAGGCCGGGGCGCAGGCGCGCTCCGGCCTTTCGCTTTTGCAGGCCCGGTATCGCTTGTTAATCGATCGCTTAAATTCCGCTTCACAACCGCTCCTCTCTCTGCCAGCTTGGCGGCGGGAGAGAAGAGCATGGTCGATTTTCCGAGGAAGCCCGCCGAAGTCGATGCGGGATGGCTGGAGGCGCGCCTGCGGGAAAGCGGCGCGCTGGGCGATGCGCGTGTCATCGGCCTTTCGTGGGTGCCGATCGGCACTGGCCAGGTTGGCGATACTGCGCGTTTCACGCTGACGTATGACCGGGAAGGCGCGGGGCCGGCCACGGTGGCGGGCAAGTTTGCCTCCGCTGACGAAACCAGCCGCGGCACGGCTGCAACGTTGCAGCTCTATACCAAGGAAGTGACATTCTACCGCGAGGTGGCGGCGCTGCTGGATGCAAGAGTGCCTCGCACGTTCGCGGCGGAAGTGGATGAGAACGGGCAGGAATTCGTCCTTCTGTTCGAGGATCTGGCGCCCGAGCGCGGCGGCAACCAGTTGCTCGGCTGCAGTATCGACGACGCACGCGCCGCCATTCGCCAGGCAGCGGCGATCCACGCCCCCAGCCGCAACCACCCCGCCATTCTGGGGCAGCCCTGCTTCCAGCCCCAACCGGCGCTGACCGGGCAGATGGCCGCGCTCTATCCGCAGGCCCATGCCGTGTTCCGGGAACGCTACGATGGGCAACTGGCACCCGAACTGATGCGGGTGTGCGATGAACTCAATGCCCTGATCGGCGGCTGGTTCGGCCGCGTGCTACCCGATCCGGGGCTCGTCCACGGCGATTTCCGGCTCGACAACATGCTGTTCGGTGTGGGCAACGGCGCCGAACCGATTGCGATCGTGGACTGGCAGACGACCGGGATCGGCTGCGGACTGACCGACGTGGGCTATTTCATGGGGTGCGGCATCGGCAGCGCCTTGCGCCGCCCGCACGAGGACGAACTGCTCGACCTCTATTGCGCCGAGATGAGCCGGCGTGGCGTGCCCACCGCGTGCGAGGCGATCTGGACGCGCTATCGCCTGGGTGCCCTGCATGGCGTGTCGACGGCGGTGTTTAGCGCCGCCTTCGTGGTGCGGACGCCGCGTGGCGACGAGAATTTCCTGTCGATGGCAAGGGGGGCCTGCGAACTGGCGCTCGACCATGACAGCATCGGCGCGCTGCGCCATTTCCTGGAGACCGGAACATGCTGACCAAGGGCGATGACTTTCCGCTGCACCAGACGCCCGAGCCCGTCGCCTATGCCGGCACGGACCGGAATTTCTACGATCGCTATTTCTTCAACGGTTATGCGCCGGACGGTTCAGGCTTCTTTGCGGTGGCCTTTGGCATCTATCCGCACCTGAACGTGGCGGATGCCCATTTTTCCTATATCCGCAACGGCATCCAGCATTGCCTTCACGCGTCACGCGAACTGAATATGGAACGGTTCGACCTGACGGTGGGGCCGATCTCGATCGAGGTGGTCGAACCGCTGCGCAAGCTGGTGGTGCGCGTCAACGGCGAGGGGATCGCCGCCGAACTGGCCTTCACCGGCCGTGCCTTTCCCATCGAGGAGCCGCGCTTCACGTTCCGCATCGGGCCGCGCGCGTTCATGGATTACACACGGCTGACGCAGAACGGGCATTACGAGGGCTGGGTGGAAGTGGACGGCGTGCGTGAGGCGCTGCACCCGCAGACGGCCGGCACGCGCGACCGCAGCTGGGGCGTGCGTCCGGTGGGCAGCAGCGATACGCAGCCGTTCGGGCACGGCGTGATTCCGTCGTTCTTCTGGCAATGGACGCCGATCAACCTGCCGGATCGCAGCCTGTTCTACCATATCAACGCGGATATGCAGGGCGCGCCGTGGAACACGCGGGCGGTGATCGCGCCGGATGGTGCTGGCGCGCACGATCACTACGAAACGCCTTCGGCAACCCTGGTATCACCGCTGGCGGCGGGCTCGCGCTGGCCGGCTTCGGGAAAGCTGGCGATCGCGACGCCGGACGGGCCGTTGACGGTGTCGTTCGAGCCGCTCGTGCGCTTCCAGATGCGCGGGATCGGCTATACTTCGCCCAAGTGGGGCCACGGGCTGTATCATGGGCCACTGGAGGTCGAGCGCGAGGACATCGATCTTGATGCCTGCGATCCCGCCCGGCCGGACAACTTCCACGTCCAGATCGTGTCCAGAGTGACGACCAGCGCCGGCGAGGAAGGCGTGGGCGTGTTCGAGCAGCTTGTTCTTGGTCCATACGCCCCGATGGGGCTGCAAGGCATGGACGTGGCCTGAAGACCGATCCGGGGCCTTGTGAGGCCCCGGGCACGGCTTCTCAGTCGAGCGCCTTGGTCAGCGCGGCAACCTGCGCCGCGCTCAGTTCCAGTTCCATCGCCTCGACCAGATCGTCGACCTGATCGGCGGTGGTGGCGCTGGCGATCGGCGCGGCAATGCCGGGCTGGCTCAGCAGCCAGGCCAGCGCGACCTGGCCCAGCGTGGCTTCGGTCTCGGTGGCGATGCGGTCCATCACCGGCAGCAGCCGCTTGCCCGGCTCGGCATACTTGCGCAGGCCTTCGCCACGCGGATAGCGCGCGAAATCGGCGTCCTTGCGGTACTTGCCTGTCAGGAAGCCACTGGCGAGTCCGAAGAACGGCAGCATCGCCACGTCATTCTGGACGCAGAACGCCTGCAGTTCGGGCGGATAGGCATCGCGTTCGAGCAGGTTGTACTGGTTCTGCAGCACGCCATAGGCGGGCGCGCCGGCCGCTTCCGCCGCCTTCTGCGCCGAAGCCAGCCGGTCGAGCGAGAAGTTGGAAGCACCCGCTTCGCGGATCAGCTTCCGGTCGAACAGCGCCTTGAACCCTTCAGCCACTTCGGCCTGCGGGGTCTGCTCCTCGTCACGGTGCGCGTAATAGAGATCGATGTAGTCGGTACGCAGGCGTTCGAGCGAGGCCTGGCAGCGTTCGAGCAGGCGCGCGGGGGCCAGGCCGCCCGGCTCGCCGGCCATGTTGGTCTTGGTGGCGATGCGCATGTGCTTGCGCACGCCGCGCGATTCCAGCCATTCGCCGATGACGGTCTCGCTTTCCCCGCCCTTGTGGCCGGGAACCCAGACCGAATAGCCTTCGGCCGTATCGATCATCCGGCCGCCGTTTTCGTAGAAGGCGTCCAGCACTTCGAAGCTGCGGTCGCGATCGATCGTCCAGCCGAAGACGTTGCCGCCGAGGACCAGCGGGATGCCGGACAGCGAGGGGTGTTTGCCGCTCATGCGAAGCGCTCCTTCAGCGCGAGCAGGGCAAGCGCGGCCTTGGCGGCCTCGCCACCCTTGTCCTTCTGCGCGGGATCGGCGCGAACGATCGCCTGCGCTTCGTTCTCGA
Source organism: Novosphingobium sp. UBA1939 (assembly GCF_002336885.1). Taxonomy (NCBI): domain Bacteria; kingdom Pseudomonadati; phylum Pseudomonadota; class Alphaproteobacteria; order Sphingomonadales; family Sphingomonadaceae; genus Novosphingobium; species Novosphingobium sp. UBA1939. Next base: position 72,804 of record NZ_DDFB01000109.1, read on the forward strand.
CGGTAAGGATGCCGTTGCCGATGGCGATGCCGTCCATGGTCAGCGCCATGATGCCGCGCGCGCTTTCGCCGGCGACGATCTCGAAGTGGTAGGTTTCGCCCCGGATCACCACGCCGATGGCGACGAAGCCGTCATAGTCTCCGCTCTGGTCGGCCAGCGCGATCGCGCCGGGGATTTCCAGCGCGCCGGGAACGGTAATGACTTCCGCCTTGTGGCCGGCCGCCTTGAGCGCCGCCTTGGCGCCCGCGATCAGCATGTCGTTGAGGTGGTCGTAGAAACGGGCTTCGACAATCAGAAACTTGGCCATGGCCGATTACTCCTCGGGGATCGGCCGTTCGCCGACGATGTTGAGGCCATAGCCTTCGATGGCCACGACGTTGCGGTGGGCGTTCGATAGCAGCGTCATGTCGTGTACGCCAAGATCGGCCAGGATCTGCGCCCCGATGCCGTAGCTGCGCAGGTCCATGTCCGGTCCGCCGCCGCCACCGCGCGCCGGATCGGCTTCGGGCGGATTGAACAGCAGCACGATCACGCCGCCACCGGCCTTGCCCATTTCCACCATCGCGCGCTGGAGCGTGCGCTTGCGCGGGCCGGGCTGGCCCAGCAGGTCGTGGAAGGCGGAGAAGGTGTGGACGCGGGTCAGGGTCGGTTCGCCGGGGATGACCTGCCCCTTCTGGAGCACGAGGCTTTCTGTGCCGTCGACCTTGTTGCGATAGGTCAGCAGGCGCCAGTCGCCGCCGTAGTCCGACGTGAAGGGCACCTCGGCCACCTTGGCGACAAGGTGATCGTGCCGGCGGCGGTATTCGATCAGGTCGCGGATCGTGCCGATCTTGAGGCCGTGGCGGCGGGCGAAAGGCACGAGATCGTCCATGCGCGCCATGGTGCCATCCTCGCGCATGATCTCGCAGATCACGCCCGAGGGATTGAGGCCGGCAAGGCGCGAGATGTCGACCGCCGCTTCGGTATGGCCGGCGCGCACCAACACGCCGCCGTCGCGCGCGATCAGCGGGAAAACGTGACCGGGGGTGACGATGTCGTCGCGGGTCTTGCCGGCGTCGATGGCCACCGCAACGGTGCGGGCGCGGTCGCCGGCGGAAATGCCGGTGGTCACGCCTTCGCGCGCTTCGATCGAGACGGTGAAGGCGGTTTCATGGCGCGTGCCGTTGTTGCGGCTCATCAGTTCCAGGCCGAGCTGTTCGCAGCGCGCGCGGGTGAGCGTGAGGCAGATCAGGCCGCGTCCGTGCGTGGCCATGAAATTGATGGCATCCGGCGTAGCCATCTGCGCGGGGATGACCAGATCGCCCTCGTTCTCGCGATCCTCGTCATCGACCAGGATGAACATCCGGCCATTGCGCGCTTCCTCGATGATCTCCTCGATGGGAACGAGCGCAGGCGCATCGTCGCTCTCGCTGAGGACGCGCTCAAGCTTCGCAAGCGTGTCTGCCGTGGGGTTCCAGTTCGGCTGAGTCACGTCGCGCAGGGTGTTGGCGTGGAGGCCAGCGGCACGCGCGAGGCCGGAGCGGGACATGCCGCCATCGACGATGAGTCGGCGGATGCGTTCGATGAGGTCAGTAGACATGATTCGGGTATTTCACATTGTAGTGTGTAGTGCAAGCGGGGAATGTGACATCGTAATATCGCGAAAATTTCAGTTAACTGTGTCATTAAAATCACGCGCCGAATGGGTTGCCGCTACGGCAAGGCGCGAATGCGAATTGGCCATTGACAAGGAATCCCGCTCGTTATGTCCTGTGTTCCGGGGTAGCCCACATCAACGAGGGGCACCGCTGGAGAGAGAGGTCTGAGCTATGAGGGGCAAGCTTTCCCTGCTTGTTGGCGTATGCGCGTCGGCAGTTGCAACTCCCGCCTTCGCACAGTCTGCTGGTGGATCGGCAGATACCGAAGAAATCATCGTCACAGCGCAGCGTCAGTCGGAACGCCTGCAGGACGTTCCGATCGCGGTGAGCGCGTTTACGCCAGAGGCGCTGGACAAGCAGCAGATCAAGAACACCAGCGATCTGCAACTGTCGCTGCCCAACATCACCTTCACCAAGACGAACTTCACGTCGTCCAGCTTTACGATCCGCGGCATCGGCGACCTTTGCGTGGGCGTGACGTGCGACCAGGCCACCGCCATCCACCTCAATGACTCGCCGCTTTTCCAGACCCGTCTCTTCGAAGGCGAATTCTACGATCTTGCGCAGATCCAGGTTCTGCGCGGCCCGCAAGGCACGCTGTTCGGACGCAACGCCACCTCGGGCGTGGTCGATCTGATCACAGCCAAGCCCGATCTCAGCAAGTTCGGCGCGTCGGGCGAAGCGGAATACGGCAACTACAACTCGATCAAGGTGAAGGGGATGCTGAATGCGCCCCTGACGGATACGCTCGGCGTCCGCCTTGCCGGGTTCTACCTCAACCGCGACGGCTACACGCTGAATCTCGCCAACGGCAAGCATTACGACGACCGCAATATGTATGGCCTGCGCGCATCGGTGCGCTGGGAACCGACGTCCGGGACGACGATCGACCTGATGGCGCAGTATTTCCGCGAAAAAGACCATCGCATGCGCATCCAGAAGCAGCTGTGCCAGCGCGATCCCACCGGCATCATCGGCTGCCTCAACGCCACGCAGGGCTATGGCGTCACCAACGGCAACAGCACGCTGGCTTCGGTCCTGACGTCCAAGCAGTTCTTCGCGATCCGCGGTCTGCCCACCGCCTTCGCGCTGGGCGATCTCTACGGCCCCGATAGCTATTCGGGCGTGGTCAATCCGGCCGATCCGCGCGTGATCAACACGGATACCGATCCGAACTACTTCACGGACGAATGGATCGTCGTGGGCTCTCTGGATCAGGATCTCGGCAAGGGCCTCAGCCTGAAGCTGACCGGGAACTTCGAAAGCGTCCGGGTCGATTCGAGCCAGGACTACACGAACTCGATCCAGAGCCGCGCGCTGATCCAGCCGACGCTGAACACGTTGGCGGCGGCCGCCTCCGGCGCGTTGGGCGCCGGCCTTGCCACCTATCTCAAGCCGGTGGCCGACGCGCTGATGCCGAACGGCCCGACCGGCGTGATCTGCACCTCGCTGCCGGAAGAGACGGGGACGGGCGTTTACGGCGGGCACAAGTCCTGCGCCATGTCGCCGCAGGACTTCGACCGTTCGGTCCAGTACAACAAGAGCTGGTCGGCGGAAGCGATCCTCAGCTCGAAGTGGGACGGCAAGTTCAACTTCCTGCTGGGCGGCATCTACAGCAAGCTGACGATGTCCGAAAACAGCTATTACATTAACTCGTTCGGGCTGGACTATTTCGCCGGCGTGGGCGGTGCGTTCACGGCGCTGGGTTCGGCTCTGCCACCCGCCTATCTGGCGACGCCGTTCTACCGGAACAATTCGGACTACCTGAAGGTTTCGAGCTACGGCATCTTCGGCGAAGCGTACTACAAGTTCGATGACCGCATCAAACTGACTCTCGGCCTGCGCTACAACCACGATCAGAAGGACATCATCGCCCGCACGACGGTGTTCAACTGGCTCGTGCCGAACGGTTCGACCAACGCTTACACGTCGCCCTATTTCGGGTCGTATGACGCGGACGCCAATCTGCCGGGCAACCAGCCCTTCCAGGTTCGCAATGCCAAGTTCAACGAACTGACCGGGCGCGCGGTTCTGGACTTCCAGATCACGCCGGACAACCTGATCTATCTGTCCTATTCGCGCGGCTACAAGTCGGGCGGCATCAATCCGCCGCTGTCGCCGATCTTCGCGGTGCCGGAAACGTTTTCTCCGGAATTCGTCAACGCCTTCGAAATCGGATCGAAGAACCAGTTCGGCAAGCTGACGCTGAACCTCACCGGCTTCTACTACAAGTACAAGGATCTCCAGCTTTCGCGCATCGTCGCCCGCACGTCGGTCAACGATAACGTGAGCGCGAATATCTGGGGCCTGGAAGCCGAAGCGATCCTGCGGCCGACGCCGGGGCTGTCGGTGAACATCTCCGCCAGCTATCTCAATACGAAGGTTTCGGAAGACAAATACCTTGCCAACCCGCGTGACTTTGGCGGCGGCCGTTCCGATGCGGTCATCATCAAGGACATCACCAACGCGGCGAACTGCGCCGTCGGGGCCAACACCGCCGGGAATACCGCCGGGGTCAATGCCTTCGTCAACACGGTCAACACCCTTATCAACGCGGGCAGCATTCCCGGCGTTGCAGCGGGTGCCGGCTTGCGGCCAACGACCTCGTTCGGCGCGGGCAGCGGCATTGCCTCGACCGGTGCCTACAGCATCTGCGCGGCGTTGCAGGCGGTTGCTGCAACCAACGGTGCCGCGTTCGATCCGAAGGGCATCACCGTCTATACCTCGGGTATTCCGGTCAACATCAAGGGCAACAAGCTGCCCGGCGCGCCGGACTACAAGGTTGCGGCGGGCGTGCAGTACGAGATTCCGGCCGGCCGTCTTTCGATTACGCCGCGCTTCGATATCGTGCTGACGGGCACCTCGACCGGCAATATCTTCAACGGTGCCGTCAACCGGATCCCGAGCTACACCCAGATCAACGCGCAGGTGCAGATCGATGGTCCGGATCGCCGCTGGTTCATTCGCGGCTTCGTCCAGAATCTGGGCAACTCGAACCCGATCACGGGTCTGTACGTGACGGACCAGTCCTCGGGGAACTTCACCAACATCTTCACGCTTGAACCGCGCCGTTATGGCGTGGCGGCCGGTTTCCGCTTCTGATCGGGGAGGAAAGCGGAAAGGTGGAAGGCGTCGGGAGGCATGCTCCCGGCGCCTTTTCCTTTGGGTGGGACAATTTGTCCTGGCTCCTGCCCGTCGGCTTGGGGCGTGACAGGACGGGCGGGGCGCGGTAAGCGAGCGGGTGATGGGGGAACTGCGCGCCTTCTTGATCGAACATCGCCGCCTGGCGGCGATCGTCGTAGCGTTCGCGCTGGTGATGAAGGCGCTGCTGCCCGCCGGCTATATGGTGGGGCAGCGACCGGGGCAGAAAGTCCTGACCGTGCTCGTCTGCGCGGATGCTTCGGGCGATCATCTCGATCGCCAGGTTTCCCTGCCGATTTCCGGCCAGAAGGATGGCAATTCGCCATCGCACGATGTCTGCCCGTTCGCCGGACATGCCTTCGCGGCGCTGGGCGGGGCAGACCCTATCCAGATCGCGCTGGCGATCCTGTTCGTCCTCGCGCTGGGGTTCGCCCCCGCGCCGTTGCCGCGCCTTGCGCATGCGCGCCACGTCTTGCCGCCGCCCTGCGGCCCTCCGGCCTGCGCCTGACAGCCTGATCATCCTGTCGGATCGGCCGGGCGGCGCGGATGATGCGCCCCCGGCATGCCGGAGTACCCATGATGTATGAAATACTCGACCGTCCGCGTGGACGGTCTGGCGTGTGCGATAACGGCGCGATCGTCGTCCGCATGCGCGAAAATCGCTCGGCGCTCTCCCGTGAGGCGCGTTCCGCCTTTGCCGCGCTGGCGTTCCTGTTGCTGATCCTGTCGATCGTGCCCGTTGTCCATGGCTATTGGCTGGTCCCCGCCTTCTCGCTGGCCGCCGTCGCCGCGCTGACGTTCGCGCTGGAGCGGCACCAGAAGCAGGCGGCACCGGCGGAAACGCTGGAAGTCGGCCCCGGACGCCTGCGGCATGCCGACAGCCATGGCCGGGTGACGGAATGCGAAGGCCCGTGGCTTTCGTTCCGGGTCGAAGCGCCAACGCCGTCGGCCCTGCGCCTGCTGGTGCGGACCGCGGCCGATGTGATCGAGATCGGCCGCTGCCTGAGCCTCGACGAACGGCGCGCGGTGGCGCCTGTCATCGCGGCGGCGCTGGACGCGGCAACGGAGAGCCGGCCGTGAGCGGCCTTTTCACGCTCTCGCCCGCGCGCGCCGCGCACCTGCGCCGCATTCGCCGCCGGACATGGGCCGCCGTGGCCCTGTGCTTCGCGGCGCGTGGGCTGGCCGCTGTGCCGGGGCTGCTGCTGCCGGGCATGGCATCGGCGCTGGACGAAGCGGGCGCTGTCTGCGCTTCGTCCGATTGCAGCCGGGAAACAGCGCATGACCGTTCCTGATCCTGACGATGCCGCTCCGCCAGCCGGCGACCGAAGCCTGCGCTGGCTGGTGGTCCTGCTGGTGTCGATCGGCCTGCTGGGTCTGGCGCTGGTGGCGTTCGGCGGCGGCAAGGGAGAACAGCCGGAGAACGCGGGAGGGCAGGAGTTTGGCGAACAGGGGGCGGACGTCGGCGGCCCGTTCACGCTGATCGCGCCTGACGGATCGCCCTTTCCCAGCACCAAGCTGGCGGGCAAGCCCTTTGCCATCTTTTTCGGGTTCACCCGCTGCCCGGATGTCTGCCCGACCAGCCTGGCGCGGATGGCCCGGTTGCGCAAGCAACTGGGCGCGGACGGCGGCCGGTTCGAGATCGTGTTCGTTTCGGTCGATCCCGGGCATGACACGCCGGCGGACGTGGGCCGCTATGCCGCGATGTTCGGCTCGCCGATCCACGGCCTGACAGGAACCGGCGCGCAACTGGCCGCGATCGAGAAGGCCTATGGCGTCTATGTCCAGAAGGTGCCGCAGCCGGGTGGCGATTACACGATCGACCATACCGCCGCGATCTACCTGATGGATGCCGCAGGCCGGTTTGCCGACACGATCAACTTCCAGGAACCCGAAGCGGAATCGCTGGCCAAGCTCAAGCGGCTGGTCGAACGAAGCTGATCCGGACCGCCAACCTCCACGGATTTCTCCCATGATTCAGAGTTTCGCTCTCTACCGCACGATCTGGCGCTGGCATTTCTATGCCGGCCTGTTCGTGGTGCCGATGGTCCTGGTGCTTGCGCTGTCGGGATCGCTCTATCTGTTCAAGCCGCAGATCGAGCGGTGGGAAGAACGGGCTTTCCGCTCCCTGCCTGTTGCGGAAACCGTTTCGCCCGACGCGCAGGGTGAAGCCGCGCTGTCCGCCTTCCCGGGCGCGCGGCTTCATTCCTATCGCCTGCCCGAACGCGAAGGCGATGCCGCGCTGGTCCATATCGCCCTGCCGGGAGGGAAAGGGATGCGCGACGTGTTCGTTTCCCCGCAAGGCAAGGTGCTGGGCAGCCTTGACCCGGACAAGCGGATCATCGCGATCGATCGCGCGGTGCACGGGCAGCTGCTGCTGGGCAAGCGTGGAAGCTGGATCGTCGAGCTGGCGGCGAGCTGGGGCATCGTGATGATCCTGACCGGGCTTTACCTGTGGTGGCCGCGTGGACGGGGGGCGGCGGGCGTGATCTACCCGCGCCTTACACGCGGGCCGCAAGCCTTCTGGCGCGATCTTCATGCGGTGACGGGGTTCTGGGTTTCGGGTCTGGCGCTGGTGCTGCTGGTAACCGGGCTGCCGTGGGCTTCGGTCTGGGGCAGCGCGTTCAAGGCGGTGCGCGCCGAGATGGGCTGGGTCAAGGGCAAGCAGGACTGGACGATCGGCGGGCGCGCCGCCGATGCCGATGATCACGCCGGGCACGATCATGCCGCGATGATGGCGGGGGCCGGGTCCATGCACGCCATGCCGGGCATGGCGCACGATCATGCCGGCGGGCCGACGCCGGTTTCGCTGACCGAGATCGTGGCGGAAGCCCGATCGCGTCACATGGCCTGGCCGGTGATCGTGATGCCACCGGGCGCGCCGGGGGCGTTCGGCGCCAAGCCCTCATCGGCGTGGATCGTGAAGGCGGACACGCAGAACCGTTTGCTGGGTGAAACCTACACGTTCGATGCGCGCACCGGCGCGCAGCGTTCGCACGAGACCTTTGCCGACAAGCACCCGATCGATCGCGTCGTGGGCTATGGCATTTCCTGGCACGAAGGCGCGCTGTTCGGCTGGGTGAACCAGTTGATCGGGGTGATGACCGCGCTGATGCTGGTGACGCTTGCGGTCAGCGGCTTCGTACTGTGGTGGCGGCGCAAGCCCGGCGGCGCGCTGGGCGCGCCACCGCTGCCGGCGGTGCCTGCGCGCAAGCGGGGCATGGCCGCGATCGCGCTGGTGCTGGCCGCCTTCCTGCCGCTGCTGGCGCTGTCGATGGCGGCCATGCTGGTGATCGAGCGGCTGGTGCTGCTGCGGATCGCGCCCGCCGCGCGCTGGCTGGGTCTGGCGCGGACGGTTTAACGCCGCACCAGTTCCTCCTTCGACGTAACGTGGCCGGCCAGATCTTCCGGATAGAAGTACACCGGCCGCAACTCGCCCGAAACGTAGCGGCTCACCTGATCCGCGAAGTGGGGCGAGGTGGGGTGGCCGCTTTCGCCCCCGGTGCTGACCGCCCTGGCCTCCACGCGCGTACCGAATTCCACCACCGCGACGAAGCTGTTGCCGCGTGTGCCGTAATAGCGCTTCGTGCCGGGATAGCGCTGCGCGCCGAACGCGGCGAGCGAGCCCCATTGCGCCGACGTGAAAGGCACGGGCGTGCTGGGCTTCGCGTCATCGAACGTCTGGCGGATCGCGCCGTCGTTGCGCTGGTAGCGGTTGATTTGGCCCCAGGCCACGCGCCAATCGCCGAAATCGGCCTTGAGCCGGGCGGTCGCTTCGTCCAGCGCGGCAAGGCGCTGGGCATCGGTGGCGTGATCGGCCATCCAGTCCCACACCGTGATGCCCGATTGCTTGGCCTCGTCCGCGCCCTTGGCCCAGAGCGCTTCGCCCCAGAACACGGCAAGGCTGGTCGCCGTGGAATCGAGCGCCCAGCGCTGGTCCCAGCCGCGCAGCAGCGCCACCGGTTCCGCGCGCGCCGGGTCGGGGGCCTTGTCATGCGCGGCGATCAGGCCGGGCAGCAGGCGCGTGAAAGCGGGCAGCCACGGATCGTAGGCGGCGGCGATCAGGCGATCGGGCGTGAAATCGGTGCGGGCCGACAGCACCTTTTCGGCATGGGCGCCGCGCGGGTTCTCGCCCACCTGATCCATGTAGCGGGGAAAGGCCTTCGCCTTCGGGCTGTCCGCCCCGGCAGCGGTCCACGGCCAGTTGTTGACGTTGAACGCCCAGCCGTTCTTCGGGTTCACCACTTGCGGCAGATCGGACAGCGCGTGCAGCCCCTTCCAGTCGGTCGCCGGATCGCTGCCGTCGACCGGCTTGCGGTAATCGAAGCGGTCGTCGCGCACCGGCACGAATTGCGGGTGGAGGTAGGCGATCTCGCCCTTGTCGTCGGCGAACAGCGTGTTGTTGGAGGAATTGGCCTTGCGTTCGGCCACTTGCAGGAAGCCCGCCAGATCGCGCGCCTTGGTGCGCAGGAAGCTCTGTTCCAGCGCGGGCACGGGCTTGTTCATCAGCGCGAAGGCGATCCACTTGCCGTCCGCCTCGCGCACGATCGGGCCATGGTGCGTGGCATAAGTGGTGAAGGTGCGCGTGGCCATGGCGCCATCGGGTTTGCGGTAGGCGAGCGTGACCGGCTTCACCGTCACTTTGCGCAAGGCGCCGCCGTAGCGGTAATAGAGATCGCCATCGGGCGAAGGTGCGATCGTTTCGGCGAACTCGTCCACGTTGTCGATACCGCTGGAGGTATGCATCCATCCGGCGTGCTGGTTGAACCCCTGGTAGATGAAGAACTGCCCCCAGGTGGACGCGCCATAGACGTTCAGCCCTTCGCCGCTCGTCACCTGCTGTTCGGAGCGGAAGAAGAAGCTGGTGTGCGGATTGATCAGCAGCAGCGCGTGCCCGTCCTGCGTGTGCGACGGCGCGATCACCATGCCGTTGGAACCTTGCGGCTCGCGGAACTGTGTGCCGCGTTCCAGCGCGGTCATGGCGATGGCGCGCTTTTCGTAGAACGCCTGCAACTGGCTCAGCGGCACGCTTTCGATATCGCCGCCGATGCTTCCTTCGGTGAAGCTCAGCGCCATCCACGGTTCGAACCGGGTAAGCACGCGCGGCTTCACCTCCGGGTGATCGGCCAGGAAGGCGTTGAGCCCGCCGGCCCAGGCGTCCATCAGCGCCTTCAGCCACGGCGAACTGGCGGCGTAATCGGCCTTCAGCACCTCGGGGTCGATGAACAGGCGCTGGCGCAGGTCCGACCACAGCGCGCCTTCGCCCTCGGCCTCGGCCAGCCGGCCCAGGTTGGTGAGGTAGTTGACCTCGATCCGGTTGAAGTCGTCCTCGGCCTGAGCATAGATCATGCCATAGACGGCATCGGCGTCGGTCTGGCCGCTGATGTGGGCGATGCCCCAGTCGTCGCGCTGGATCACCACGTTGCGCGGCGCATCGGCGGCGCTGGCCTGCGGTGACCATGCGCCGAACAGGGCCAGTGCCGCCGCGGAGCCGAAATACGCCCGGCCGATGGAGTGCCGCATCTTGTCTTGTCCCTTTGGTTCCGTGAAGCCGGATGGCTTCGTCGCACGGGCAGGGCCATACGCCAAGCGTGGATTCCGGTCAGGCCAGCCCCATCAAGCCAGCGTCATCAAACTGGCGTTTCCTCCGGCCGCCGTGGTGTTGATCGACACGGACTGTTCTCCCACCAGCATCGCCGGGGCATAGCCGCCGGCGGCGCACGGCGCCTCGGCGGTGACAATCGGACCGGGTAGCGCGGCCAGCGCATGCAGCACGGCTGCCACGAAGGCGCTGTCCCCGTGGACCAGCGCGCGCGCGAAAGGCCCCGCCTGGCGCCAGTCGGCCGGTGCCAGCACCCGGTCGGCCAGCGTGGGGGGCAGGGTCGGCAGCAGGGCAGGATCGGCGACGACGGCGGCGTTGCCGTGCGCGGTCGCTGCCTCGATCTGTTCGGCCAGGGCGGCGCTGTCCTGCGCGAACAGGATCACGCGTCCGGCGGGGCCGGTGCGGTAGAGGTTGTGTTCGCCCACCGGGCCGGGCAGCACTTCCTCCGCGCCCACCGGGAACGGCAGCGCGGGGCGCGGCTGGACAAGGCGCTGGAGATAGAGCGGCCCGCCCGCCTTCGGTCCGGTGCCCGAAAGCCCGTGCCCGCCGAAGGGCTGCACGCCCACCACCGCGCCGATCACGTTGCGGTTGACGTAGATATTGCCGACATGGATGCGGCTGGTGACGCGCGCGATCGTATCGTCGAGCCGGGTGTGGAGGCCGAAGGTCAGGCCAAAGCCCCAGGCGTTGATCGCATCGATCAGCGCGTCGATGTCCTGCCGGCGATAACGGATCACGTGCAGCACCGGGCCGAAGACTTCCTGTTCCAGATCGGACAATGCTTCTAGCTCGATGATCGTCGGCGCGACGAACGTGCCGGCCCGCGTTTCGTCGGGCAGCGGCAGGCGTTCCACCTTGCGCCCGCGCGCGCGCATCGCGTCGACGTGCGCCTCGATCCGCGCCTGCGCCTCGGCGGTGATGACCGGGCCGATGTCCGCCGCCAGCCGGTCGGTGCGGCCGATGCGCAGTTCCGCCAGCGCGCCCTTGAGCATGGCGAGCACCCGGTCGGCCACGTCTTCCTGCAGGCACAGCACGCGCAGCGCGGAGCAGCGCTGCCCCGCGCTGTCGAAGGCCGAGGCGATGACATCGGCCACGACCTGTTCGGCCAGCGCCGAGGAATCGACGATCATCGCATTCTGCCCGCCGGTCTCCGCGATCAGCGGGATAGGGCGGCCAGTGGCGGAAAGGCGGGTGGAAAGCTGCTTCTGGATCAGGCGGCCGACGTCGGTGGAGCCGGTGAACATCACCCCCGCCGTCTCCGGCGCGCCGACCAGCGCCGCACCGATCGCGCCATCGCCGGGCACGAACTGGAGCACGTCGGCCGGCACGCCCGCGGCGTGCAGCAGGCGCACGGCTTCGGCCGCGATCAGCGGGGTTTCCTCGGCGGGTTTGGCCAGCACGGGATTGCCGGCGACGAGCGCGGCGGCGACCTGCCCGGTGAAGATCGCCAGGGGGAAGTTCCACGGGCTGATGCACACGACCGGCCCCAGCGGCGTGCTGCCGGCAAGGTCGCTGCGCGCGCGGACCGCGTAGTAGCGCAGGAAATCGACAGCCTCGCGTACTTCGGCCACGGCGTTGGGCACGGACTTGCCCGCTTCGCGCACGATCAGGGCGAGCAGATCGGGCATCGCCGCTTCCAGCGCATCGGCCGCGCGCTCCAGACACGTCGCGCGCGCGTTGATCGGCGTGGAAGCCCAGGTGGCGGCCGCGCCGGCGGCGATGCGGACCGCTTCGCGCGCGGCTTCGGCGGTCACATCCGCCACGGTGCCGACGGTGTCATCGTGCTCGGCGGGATTGCGTAGCGGCCGCGCCGGAAGCGTGGCGAGGCGCGGGGAGGGCGCGGCGTGGACCGGCTCGCGGCTGGCGGCGGCGAAACGTTCGGCCAGATCGGCCAGCACGGCCTCGCTGGACAGATCCACGCCCCGGCTGTTGCGCCGGCCGGGATAGAGCGCGCCGGGCAGCGCGATGTTCGGGTGCGGCGCGCCGGGAATCGGCATGGCGCGGACCTGCTCCACCGGATCGGCGATGATCTCCTCCACCGGCACGGCCTCGTTGGCGATGCGGTTGACGAACGAGGAGTTTGCGCCGTTTTCGAGCAGGCGCCGGACAAGGTAGGCCAGCAGCGTCTCATGCGTGCCCACCGGGGCATAGATGCGGCAGGGGCGGTCCAGCTTGTCCGCGCCGACGACTTCCTCGTACAGCGGTTCGCCCATGCCGTGCAGGCACTGGAACTCGTAAGCCCCGGAGGCGAAGTCCGGCCCGGCCATGGCGTAGATCGTCGCCAGCGTGTGCGCGTTGTGCGTGGCGAACTGCGGGAACACCGCGTCCGGGGCGTCCAGCAGGCGGCGCGCGCAGGCGATATAGGCGACATCGGTGTGGACCTTGCGGGTATAGACCGGGAAATCGGCCAACCCGTCCACTTGCGCCCGTTTGATCTCGGCGTCCCAGTAGGCGCCCTTGACCAGCCGCACCATGATTCGCCGGCCGGACCGGCGCGCCAGCGCGACGATCCAGTCGATCACATGGGGGCAGCGCTTGCCATAGCCCTGCACGACGAAGCCCAGACCGTTCCAGCCGGCAAGATCGGGATCGAGCGCGAGGCTTTCCAGCAGGTCGAGCGAGAGTTCGAGCCGGTCAGCTTCCTCGGCGTCGATGTTGAGGCCGATGTCGAAACGCTTGGCGAGTTCGCACAGGCCTTTTACCCGGGGCAGGAGTTCGGCCATCACGCGATCCGCCTGCGCGCGGGCATAGCGCGGATGGAGCGCGGAGAGCTTGATCGAGATGCCTGGGCCGTCCACGATGCCGCGCCCGGCCGATGCCCGGCCGATGGCGCGGATCGCGTTCTCGTAATCGGCCAGGTAGCGCGCCGCGTCGTCCGCCGTCATCGCGGCCTCGCCCAGCATGTCGTAGCTGTAGCGGAAGCCTTTCGCCTCCAGTTCGCGCGCGCGCTCCAGCGCTTCCTCGATGGTGCGGCCGGTGACGAACTGTTCGCCCATCATCCGCATGGCCAGATCGACGCCGCGCCGGATGATCGGTTCGCCGGCGCGGGCGATGAGGCGGGTCAGCGCGTTGCCGAGGTTGCGGTCGTCGACGCTGGCGGTGAGCTTGCCCGTAACCACCAGCCCCCAGGTGGCGGCGTTGACGAACAGCGATCGGTTGCCGCCGATATGGGCGCGCCAGTCGCCACCGGCGATCTTGTCGCGGATCAGGGCGTCGCGCGTGGCGTCGTCGGGAATGCGCAGCAGGGCTTCGGCAAGGCACATCAGCGCCACGCCCTCCTGCGTGGAGAGCGCGAATTCCTGCACAAGCTGGTCCACGCCGCTGCCCTTGGGGCGGGCACGCAGAGCTTCGACCAGGCGGCGGGCAAGCGCGGACGCTTCGGCGCGAGCCGCGTCTGGCAGCGTCGCCTGCGGCAGCAGCGCGGCAATGCAGTCCTGCTCGGGCCGGCGGTAGGCGGCGGTGATCGCCTGGCGCAGCGCATCCTGTTCGCGGATGGGAGGGGCGAAATCGGCGAAGGGCGGGCGCGTGGGCATGGGGGCGGACCTCTGGAATGGGATGCCGAGATCCTATCAGAAGTGCTCAGGGCAATCTGGCTTATTTTCCGGGATTGTGTTAGAGCAATTGGGTAAATTGGCCGGTATGACGGGTGATATGCCTGACGGAATGGAACTTGAAAGGCAACTTGACCCGTTCGACCGGCGCATTCTCGACGTGTTGGGGCGCGAGGGGCGGTTGCCCGTGACCGAGCTGGCGGAGCGTGTGGGGCTCTCGAAGACGCCGTGCCAGGTCCGCCTGAAACGGCTGGTTGATGACGGCGTCATCACCGGCTTTCGCGCGGTGATCGACCCTGCGCGGCTGGGGCTGGATCACATCGCCTTTACCGAAGTGAAGCTGTCGGACACGCGCGAGCAGGCGCTGGCCGAGTTTAACCGCGGGGTGAAGGCGATCGCGGAAGTGGAGGAATGCCACATGATCGCGGGCAATTTCGACTACCTGCTGAAAGTGCGCACCGCCAACATCGCCCGGTTCCGTGCGGTGCTGGGCGAGAAGATTTCCCGCCTGCCGCATGTTTCGCACACGTCCACGTTCGTGGTGATGGAAGCGGTCAAGGATCTGTCGGGCCGCGCGCCCTGAGCTGAACGATAAGGCCGTGCGCGGGAGACGGCCGGTTTTCCAGCGTCAGCGACAGGCCATAGGCGGTCGCGATGTCGTGCGCGATGGCAAGGCCCAGGCCCGATCCGGGCTTGCCGGGATCGAAGCGGCTCCCAATTTCGAAAGCGCGGGCGATGTCGCCGACGGCAAGGCCGGGGCCATCGTCGATCACGCGGACGCTGCCGTCCTCGCCAATCACCAGTTGCACCCGGCTTTCGGACCACTTGCCCGCGTTGTCGATGAGGTTGGAAAGCAGTTCGGACAGGTCCACCGGATCGACCGGCCACGCCGCCTCCGGTCCGGCGTGGTTGACGAGATCGAAGCGCTTGTCCGGGTGCAGTCGGCGCATGGCGGAGAGGATCGGCGCCAGCACGTCGGACAGGCGGCTGATCGCGCCCGGCGCGCCCGATCCGGCGGCGGAGCGGGCGCGGGCGAGCTGGTATTCGATCTGCTGTGCCATCAGCCGGGTCTGTTCCAGCAGTACCGCGGCGGGGGTGGAGGTGCCGCGATCCTGCGCCAGCCGTTCGGCCTCGTCGGTGATGACCGCCAGCGGCGTGCGCAGCGCGTGGGCGAGGTTGCCGGCCTGCACCCGCGCGCGATCGACGATTGCGGTGTTGTGGGCGATATAGGCGTTGAGGTCGTCCACCAGCGGCGCGATCTCTACCGGGTAGTGTCCGTCCAGCCGCGCAGTGGTGCCGGCGCGCAGGCGTGAGGTGGCCTGCGCCAGCCGGTCGAGCGGGCGGAAGCCGAACACCACGATGAACACGCCCGTCGCCACCAGCGCTACGGCCAGCGCCAGCAGCCACAGCGTCAGTTCGCGCGTGAACCGGGCGATGGTTTCGTCGAGCAGGCGCTGGTCGGTGGCGATCACGAAGTGGATGTCTCGCCCGCTGGGGCTTTTGCGGATCAGACCATAGGTGATGGCGGGGCCGGTCGGCCCGTTGTCGAGCCGGTGGACGATGACCGGGCCATGGGCGACGTCCTCGTCCAGCGCGCCGCGCGTCATCGAGGCGGAGCGCAGGATCATGCCCCGGTCCACGCTGACCTGCCAGTAGAAGCCCGAAAGCGGCACCAGATAGCGCGGATCGGACAGCGGGCGGGTGAGTTCGATGTGTTCGCCGGGGCCGATCTTCACCAAGCCGGCCAGCTCGCGGACGTGGACGTCCAGTTCCTCGTGGTACTGTTCCTCGATGTGCTTGGTGAAGACACGCGTGGCCGAGAACCAGATGCCGCCGATACCGAGGCCGACCCACACGAGGACCGCCAGCAGCACGCGCGCGCGCAGGCTGTTCAGCAGCCCGCGCGGGCCGGGGAGGGGGGCGTGGTGGGTCATCGTTCGAACCTGTAGCCCAGTCCGCGCAGCGTGGTGATGCGGTCGCGACCGATCTTGCGGCGCAGGCGCGAGACCAGCACTTCCACCGCGTTCAGTTCCCGCTGGCTGTCGAGATCGTAGAGATGCTCGATGATATCGCCCTGCGAGAGCACCTGCCCGGCGCGGCGCAGGAACAGTTGCAGCAGGCGGAACTCCTGCTTGCTCAGCACCAGCGGCTCGCCATCGCGCAGCGCGGTGCGGCTGACCGGATCGAGCCGGATGCCGGCTTCCTCCAGCCAGGGATCGTGCTTGCCCGCGTGGCGGCGGAACAGCGCGTTCAGCCGGGCCAGCAGTTCCTCGAAACGCACCGGCTTGACCACGAAATCGTCGGCGCCGGCGTTCAGCCCTTCCACTTTGTCCTGCCAGCTTCCGCGCGCGGTCAGGATCAGGATCGGGCATTCGACGCGGCGCGCACGCCAGAAGCGCAGCAGGTCCATGCCGGTGCCGTCTGGCAGGCCCAGATCGAGGATCACCGCCGCCATCTTGTCCATGTCGGGCCAGTCTTCGCCTTCTGCGCGGTTGCGCGCGAGATCGACGGCAAAGCCTGCGCCGCGCAGGCGGTCGGACAGGCGGCGCGCCAGTTGTTCGTCATCCTCGACCAGCAGCAGCCGCATCGTTGTTGTCCTTCTCCTCCGCCGATCGGTGAGCAATCGCGAAAAAGCTGTCAGTATTCTCCCAAACTGACAAGCTCCTGTCAGGTTCGTGGCTATTGCCCCTGATATGGACAAGCGGATTCTTGCAGGCGGCGTGGCTGCCGTCGTTCTCGCCGGCGGTGCTTTCTGGTGGAGTGCCAGTCGTGCGCCGGCTCCCGAAGCAACGGAAAGCGCGACGGAAAAAGCCGGCGCGCAGGCGCTGACAGCGGCGCAGATCGAGCGCCTTGGCATCCAGGTGAAGCCAGCGGAAGACGCCGGCGCGCTGCCGATCGGTTCGGTGCCCGCGCAAGTCAATCTGCCGCCCGAAGCGCGCGTGGCAGTGACCACGCCTTTCGCCGGAACCGCGGTACAGGTTCTGGTGATCCAGGGACAGGCGGTTGCGAAGGGGCAGGCGCTGGCCGTGGTGCGCGCGGCGGAGCCGGTGCAGTTCGGCGCCGAACTTGCGCGATCCGAAGCCGATCTGGCGCTGACACGGGCCAACGCCAACCGGCTTTCGCAACTCGCGCGCGAGGGCGTCGTTGCCGGCGTCCGCGCCGACGAGGCCAGCGCCGCGCTTCAGCGCAGCGAGGCAAGCGTGCGCGAGAACCGGCGCCTGCTGGCGCTGGCCGGCGCGGGGCGCGATGGCACGGTCACGTTGCGCGCGCCCATTGCGGGACGCGTGGCGACGGCGACGGTCGAAACCGGTGCAGCCGTCGGCGGCGGCGCGGCGCCTTTCGTGATCGAAAACACCTCGGCGCTGCGGCTGGACCTGCAATTGCCCGAACGGATGGCGGGGCAGGTGCAGCCGGGCATGGCAGTGCAGGTGCCGCTGGAGGGCGGCGCCACCGTCACCGGCAAGATACTTTCGGTCGGCGCCTCGCTTGATCCGGTGACGCGCTCGATTGCCGCGAAGGCCAGCCTTTCGGCCTCCGACGGGCTGGTGCCTGGCAAAGGCGTCACCGCGGTGATTGGCGGCGCATCCGGCGCCAGCGGCGTGGCGGTGCCGGTCAGCGCGGTCACCCGGATCGACGGACAGGATTACGTCTTCGTGCGCAAGGGCAATGCCTTCGAGCGGCGCAAGGTGGCCGTCGCCATCGAAACCGGCGGGCGGGCGGTGCTGTCCGGCGGAATCCGGGTCGGGGAACAGGTGGCGACGACGGGCGTGACCGAACTCAAGTCGCTGGCGGGGCAGTAAGGCGATGCTGCGGAGGCTGGTCGAAAAAGCGCTGTCGCTGCGCCTCGTGATGATCGGGCTGGCGCTGGTGCTGGCCGGCGCGGGGGCGTGGTCGTTCGTCAACCTGCCGATCGATGCGTTTCCGGACATCAGTTCCACGCAGGTCAAGATCATCCTGAAGGCGCCAGGCATGACGCCCGAGGAAGTGGAAAGCCGGGTGATCGCGCCGATCGAGATGGAGATGCTGGGCATCCCCGACCAGAACGTGCTGCGCTCGGTCGCCAAGTACGCGATTGCGGACATCACGATCGACTTCAAGGACGGCACCGATATCTACTGGGCGCGGAACCAGGTGGCGGAGCGCCTGAACGGGGCGATGGGCGACCTGCCCAATACGGTGACTGGCGGCCTCGCGCCGATTTCCACCCCGTTATCCGACATGTACATGTTCACGCTGGAAGGGCCGCAAAGCCTTGCCGAAAAGCGGCGGGCACTCGACTGGATCATCCGTCCCGCGCTGCGCACGGTGCCCGGCGTGGCCGATGTCAATTCGCTGGGTGGCCATGCCGAAACGTTCGAGGTTTCGCCCAATCCGGCAGCGATGGCGGCGGCGGGGCTGACCGTTTCCGACCTCACTACCGCGATCGAGGGCGGCAACCGCAACGATGGCGCGGGGCGTCTGGTCACTGGCGAGGAAGCGCTGATCGTGCGCTCCACCGGTGCGATCCGCACGCTGGACGACCTTTCCTCCGTGGTCGTGCGCTCCTCGCCCGCCGGCATCGTGCGCGTGGGCGATCTCGCCACGGTGCGGATCGGCAGCCTGACCCGTTACGGCGCGGTGACGCGCGACGGCAAGGGCGAAGCGGTGGAAGGCCTTGTCATCGGCCTGAAGGGCGCGGATGCTTCGAAAGTGGTGCAGGGGGTCAAGGCACGCCTGACCGAGATTGCGCCCAGCCTGCCCAAGGGCATGTCCGTCTCGGTATTCTATGACCGGTCCGAACTGATCGGGCACGCCGTTGGCACGGTCGAGGAAGCGTTGCTCGAAGCGACCGTGCTGGTGATCGTGCTTTTGCTGCTGTTCCTGGGGGATGCGCGCGCCTCGGTCATCGTTGCGCTGGCGCTGCCGATGGCGGCGCTGCTCACGTTCATCTGCATGCGGGCGATCGGCCTCACCGCCAACCTGATGAGCCTGGGCGGCCTCGCCATCGCCGTGGGAATGCTTATCGACGGCGCGGTGGTGGTGGTGGAGAATGTGGTCGAGCGCCTTTCGGACGAGAGACATGCGAAATCGGGCAAGCTCTACAACGTCCTGGTGGCCTCGGCCGAAGTGGCGACTCCGGTCGCTTCGGGCATGGCGATCATCGCGCTGGTGTTCCTGCCGCTGCTGACGCTGGAAGGGCTGGAAGGCAAGCTGTTCGCCCCCGTGGCGCTCACGATCGTGCTGGCGCTGCTGTCGGCGCTTGTGCTGTCGCTGACGCTCGTGCCGGTGCTGGCCTATTACGTGCTGAAAGTGCGGCTGGGCCATCACGAACCATGGCTGATGCGCCAGCTGGGGCCGCGCTATGCCGCGCTGCTCAAGGGCGCGTTTGCGCGCAAGCGGCTGGTGTTCTCGATCGCGGGCGTCTCGCTGCTGCTGACGGGCGTGGCCTATTCGGCGACCGGAAAGACTTTCCTGCCGACCATGGATGAAGGCTCGGTGATCGTGCAGCTTACCAAGGTGCCGAGCATCTCGCTGCCGCACAGCCTTGACGACGACATGAAGGTGCAGCGGGCCATCCGGGCGAAAGTGCCGGAAGTGACCGAAGTGATCGCCCGCACCGGTTCCGACGAACTGGGCCTCGATCCGATGGGCCTCAACGAGACCGACAGTTTTCTCAAACTCAAGCCGCGCAGCGAATGGCGCGTCAACGACAAGGACTGGCTGGTCGAGGAAATTCGCAAGGTCATGGAAGACCTGCCGGGTATCCAGCCGACGTTCACCCAGCCGATCGAGATGCGCATCTCCGAAATGCTGACCGGCGCGCGCGGGGATCTGGCGATCAAGCTGTTCGGGCCTGACATCGCCGAGCTTTCGCGCCTGGCCGGGCAGATCCAGCAACGCCTCCAGACCATCCCCGGCACGAGCGAGGCGGTGACCGTGGCGAACGACAAGGTGGACTACCTCCAGTTCGACATCGACCGCGCGGCGGCCGGGCGCGTCGGAATGCCGGTCAACGACCTGCAGGACGCGATGCGCGCGCAGGTGGAAGGCGTGCGCGCGGGCGTGGTGGCCGAAGGCGTGCGGCGCGTGCCGATCGTGGTGCGCGGCGATAGCGGCGCGCAGGACGCGGGCGTGCAGTCCTTCGCCGACCAGCTTTACCGTTCGCCGTCGGGCCAGCTGGTGCGCGCGAGCGACGTGGCGAAAGTCTCGCGCGTGGAAGGGCCGGTCAAGCTGGAGCACGAGAACGGATCGCGCTTCGCGATGATCCAGGCCTTCGTTTCCGGCCGCGACCTTGTGGGCTACGTGGACGAGGCCAAGGCCGACATCGCGCGCAACGTGAAGCTGCCGGCGGGATACCGGATCGTCTGGGGCGGGCAATTCGAGAACCAGCAACGCGCCTCGGCCCGCCTGGCGCTGGTGCTGCCGATCTCGCTGGCGATGATCTTCGTGGTGCTTTACGCCACGCTGCGCTCAGTGCGGGCCTCGCTGCTGATCCTCGTCAACATTCCCTTCGCGATGGTCGGCGGGATGATCTCGCTGGCGATGTCGGGGCAGTATCTCTCCGTGCCCGCCTCGGTTGGCTTCATCGCGCTGCTGGGCATCGCTGTGCTGAACGGGCTCGTCATGGTGAGCTATTTCCGCCAGTTGCGCGAAGGCGGTATGCCCCTGGCCGATGCGGTGCGGCGCGGCGCGGAGCGGCGGCTGCGGCCGGTGCTGATGACCGCCACGATCGCCGCCTTCGGCCTTGTCCCGCTGCTGTTCGCGACGGGGCCAGGATCGGAAATCCAGAAGCCGCTGGCGATTGTGGTGATCGGCGGGCTGATCTCGTCCACGCTGCTCACGCTGGTGCTGCTGCCGATCCTCTACGAACGCTTCGGGGAATCGCGGGCCGAACGGGAGGCCGGAGATCGCGTTGTCGATCCCGGATCCGGGGCCGTGGAAGAAGGGGAGGCGTCCCATGCGTAAGCATGCGCTGCTCGCGCTTCCCGCGCTTCTGGCGGCCCTGCCGGCGCTGGCGGCGGACCCGGGCCTGCCCGATACCGAGGCCGTGCGGGCCGCGCTCGACGCGCATCCCAGCGTGCAGGCGGCGGACGCGCGGGTCGATGCCGCGCGCGCCGAAGCCGGAGCATTGCGGCGGGGCACGCAGGAGTTCAATCTCTATACCAGCTACATGAGCCGCACGGTCGACCGGGAAGGGCGCTACAACGAGTTCGACGCGCAATTGACCCGCCCGGTGCGCCTGCCCGGCAAGGGGCGGCTCGACCGGCAGATCGGCGACCTGGGGATCGAGGCCGCGCACAACATGGCCGAGGACGCGCGGCATCAGGCGGCGCTGGTGCTGGCACAGGAATGGTGGGACTGGCTGGGCGCGGCGGAGGAAGCCAAAGTCGACCGGCAGGCGGTCAGCAATCTGGAAGCCACGCTCAAGGCCGTGCAGCGGCGCGTGGCGTTGCGCGATGCCGCGCAGCTGGACGCCGATCAGGCCGCCGCCGCGCTGGGAACGGCGAAAGTCGCCGCCGCGCAGTCGGCGGGGCGGGCGCAACTCGCCCGTGTGCGGCTGGCAACCCATTTCGCCTCGTTGCCCTTGCCGGTGGAGGCGCCCGAAGTGCCACGGCCGGTCATGCCGGGCGAGAGCCTGGAAAGCTACGGCGCGCGGATGTTCGTGCGCAGCCACGAGATCGCGGCGGCGGAAGCGGAACTGCACAAGCGCGAAGCCATGGCCGAGCGCGTCCGGCAGGACCGGTTGGCCGATCCCAGCGTGGGCGTGCGCCTGTTCTCCGAACGCGGCGGCATGGAAAAGGGCGCCGGCGTGATCTTCTCCATGCCGATCGGCGGCGGACACCGCACCGCGCTGGCCGAGCAGGCCGATGCGCAGGCGAACGCGGCGCGCGCCGATGCGCTGGCCGCGCGCATGGCGGTACAGGAGACGGCCAGCGGCGATATCGCCGAGGTGCGCTTCCGGTACGAAAGCTGGCAACGCGCGCGCGAAGCGCTGGATGCGCAGGTGGCGGCGCTGGTGAAGCTGCGGCGTGGCCAGGCAGCGGGCGAGATCGATCTGTCCGATGTGCTGTTCGGCGAGCGGCAGGTGCAGGACGCGTTCCGTGCCGAGGCCGCCGCACGCACCGAGGCAATGCGGATGCTCACGCGCATCCGCATCGACAGCCACGAACTGTGGATCGGCGATGCGGAGGATGCGGCCAAGCAATAGCGCTGAGGGGCATTCGGCGACCCTGGAAATCCCACCCCCAACCCCTCCCGCAGGCGGGAGGGGAGCGAGACTTGCGTCGCCGCAGGCAGCCTTAGCCGCTTCGGGGTGGGCGCTGCCTTTGCAAGCGAAGCGACAATTGCCAAAAAAGGGCGGGAAACGACCCGCCCCTTCTCGCCTTACATGTAGGATTCTTCCGCCGAGGGCGGCGGTGTTTGCCACGCCTGCTTCGCCTGCTCGAGCGAGAACGGCGCGCCCAGCGCGACCCAGCCGGCGAACGCGGCAGCGAGTATCACGCTGACGATCAAACGCCACGCCGGAGCGAACGTGGGGTGTTCGATGGCTTGCGTGAAAGCCTTGTGCCCGGACAGCATCGGGTGGACCAGATTGTCGCGCTTCACGAACAGGTAGAACAGGACAGCGGCGACGTGAAGGGCCACGAACAGCAGCAGGATATTGAACACGACCTCGTGCGCTTCGCCTGCCGCATCGCCCGTATCGTAAGAAACGAAATGGTTGAGCGGGCCAGAAGCGACCGCATCGCTATCCTGCGCGATCAGGCCCAGGCCCACTTGCAGCGCCAGCAGGCCCAGCAGGACCAGCACGCTCCAGCCGCCCAGCGGATTGTGTCCGACGATGGTCGGCGCCTTGCCTTCGTGCGATGCCCTGAGATAGGCGAGGACGGCGCCCGGCCCCTTCACAAAGCTGCCGAAGCGAGCGGTCGATCCGCCGAGGAAGCCCCACAGCACGCGGAACACCACCAGCCCCAGCATGACGAGGCCGATGGTCTTGTGCAGATCGATCTTGCCGTTTTCACCGGTCCACCAGAGCGCGCCGAACAGCGCGACGACACTCCAGTGGAACAGGCGAACCGGCGCGTCCCAGAGCCGGACCTTGCCCATCAGTGGCGTTCGCGGAAGTTATCGTGGCAGCCCTTGCACGCGCCGCCGACCGCCGGGAAGGCGGTACGGATGCGGTTAAGATCGCCGCTGGTAGCCGCCGCCCGAAGATCGCCGGCCTTCGTCACGAGATTACGCGTAGCGCCCTGGAAATCGGCCGGGCGCTGCCAGATGGCGGCGAGCGCTTCGGTCTTCACGCCCGATTCCGGGCCGGAGCCGCGCGGGAACCCGTGGCCGACGTGGCCGGCCGCCTGGTTCAGCGACTGCGCGCTGGCGCGGATCACGCCAAGGTCGGGCGCGGGCTTCTTCAGCTCCTCCCCGATAGCCTTCATCGCGCGGCCCAACTGCTTGAAGTTCGCCTGGCGCGCGGCGACCGTTTCGGCTGGCGTCGCGGCGATCGCGGAAACCACGGTTCCCGAAGCGGCCAGCGCGGCGAGGGCGAGAACGATGTGCTTTTTCATCCGTGAAGGCTCCTTGGAAATTCCATCCGGGCATAGCGCAAAAACCGGGGCTTGCGACAGGGGATTTGTCGCAAACCGTATCCGTTCTCCCACCCTTTTCAGGGCGCTTTCCTTCGTGTCAGGCGTTGCTCGATCCGCTGGCGATCCGCGCGGCGCGCACGGTGTTGGCCAGCAGGCAAGCGATGGTCATCGGGCCGACGCCGCCGGGCACCGGCGTTACCGCGCGCGCATGTTCCAGTTCGTGCGTGGCGCAATCGCCGACGATCTTCGAGGAGCCGTCATGATCGGTGACCCGGGTGATGCCCACGTCGATCACCACCGCACCGGGCTTGACCCAATAGCCGCGCACCAGTTGCGGCGCGCCGGCGGCGGCGACGATGATATCGGCCTTGCGCGCCACGTCGGGCAGGTCGCGCGTTTCGATGTGGGTGACGGTAACGGTCGCCTCGCGCTCGAGCAGCAGCATCGATACCGGCTTGCCGACGATGTTCGACTTGCCGATCACCACGGCGTTGAGGCCACGGTAATCGTCGATCACGCTGTCGAGCAGCATCATGATGCCGAGCGGGGTGCAGGGCACCAGCCCGCCGGTGCCGGTCGAAAGGCGCCCGACGTTGACGGGGTGGAAGCCATCGACATCCTTGAGCGGGCTGATCCGGTCGAGCACGCGCGCGGCATCGATGCCCGCGGGCAGCGGCAGCTGGACGAGAATGCCATGCACGGCCGGATCCGCGTTGAGCTGGTCGATCAGCGCGTGGAGTTCGCCTTCCGCCGTCGTTGCCGGCATGCGGTGTTCGAACGAGACGATCCCGGCCTTGCGGCACTGGGCGATCTTGCGGCCGACATAGACCTCGCTGGCGGGATCGTTACCGACCAGCACCACGGCAAGGCCGGGCGGCGTACCGGTTTCCGCCACGATCTGCCGGACTTCGTCCGCTGTGCGCTCGGTCAGCGCGCGCGCCATGGCTTTGCCGTCGATGATCTGGGCCATCTGTCATCTCCCCCTG
This sequence comes from Novosphingobium sp. UBA1939, assembly GCF_002336885.1. Classification (NCBI taxonomy): domain Bacteria; kingdom Pseudomonadati; phylum Pseudomonadota; class Alphaproteobacteria; order Sphingomonadales; family Sphingomonadaceae; genus Novosphingobium; species Novosphingobium sp. UBA1939. The sequence goes on from NZ_DDFB01000109.1 coordinate 97,284, forward strand.
CGTACCGGAACTGCGTGCCGGAATTTCGTCCGGACCGGAGCTGGCGGCTAGCATAAATTGTATGTGTTGCATACAAAATTTGCGCAATGTCCGTACCGGCGAGCCGCAGACAAAAAAGGGGCCGACCAGTTGCCCGGTCGGCCCTTGAAAGTTTGGGAGAGGATGCCTGAAAGGCCCGCTCCATATGGGTTGGTTACGAATTGTGTGCAAGTGCGAAATAAAAATACCTTAATGCATTTTTTGCAACTGTAAAATGCGTCCTCGTGCATAATATTTATAAAAATCAACATATTATGATATGGAAACGAACTTGCCGCCGCCGCCGCGCCTAATCCTGGAGCGCAAAATCCTGCCTGAAGTGTCTCGCTAGTGAGACGGATTGTGCGAAAGCGAACGACGCTCAGGCCGCCGCCGCGCTTTGCCCCGTCATGTCGAGCGCCAGCGCTTCGGCCACGCGGATACCGTCCACCGCCGCCGAGAGAATGCCGCCCGCGTAGCCAGCGCCTTCGCCTGCAGGATAGAGGCCGCGCGTGTTCACGCTCTGGAAGTCGGCCCCGCGCCGGATGCGGATGGGGGAGGAGGTGCGCGTTTCCACTCCGGTCAGCACCACGTCGGGGTGATCGTATCCGGGAACCTGCCGGCCAAACGCGGGCAGCGCCTCGCGGATCGATTCGATCACGAAATCGGGCAGGCATTGCGAAAGATCGGTCAGGTGAACGCCGGGCTGATAGGACGGCGTGACCTCCCCGAACGTGGTGGAGGGCCGGCCGGCCAGGAAATCGCCCAGCTTCTGCCCCGGCGCCTTGTAGTTCGAACCGCCGGCGACATAGGCCAGCGATTCCCAGTGGCGTTGATAGGCGATGCCCGCCAGCGGGCCGCCGGGATAATCGCGATCCGGGCTGATATCGACAACGATGCCCGAATTGGCGTTGAATTCGGCGCGCGAATACTGGCTCATGCCGTTGGTGACGACCCGCCCTTCCTCGCTCGTCGCGGCGACGACGCGTCCGCCGGGGCACATGCAAAAGCTGTAGACCGTGCGGCCGTTGGAACACTGGTGCGAGATCGAATAGGCGGCCGCGCCCAGGATCGGGTTACCGGCACCGGGACCATAGCGGGCCTTGTCGATCCAGCTTTGCGGATGTTCGATCCGCACGCCGATCGCGAAAGGCTTGGCTTCCACGTACACGCCGCAATCGTGCAGGACATGGAACGTATCGCGCGCGCTGTGGCCAACCGCGAGCACGACGTGGCTGGCCGGCAGGAACTCGCCGTTGCTGAGGTGCAGGCCCCTCAAGGAGCGGGCGCCGTCGGCGGCGGTCTCGATCTCGAAATCCTCTACGCGGGTCTGGAAGCGGTATTCGCCGCCCAGCGCCTCGATCGTTTCGCGGATGCTCATGACCATGGTGACGAGCCGGAACGTGCCGATATGCGGGTGCGCCTCGGTCAGGATGTCGTCCGGCGCGCCCGCCTTGACGAATTCGACCAGCACCTTGCGGCCCAAGTGGCGCGGGTCCTTGATCCGGCTGTAGAGCTTGCCGTCGGAGAACGTGCCCGCGCCGCCTTCGCCGAACTGGACGTTCGATTCCGGCGTCAGCACGCTGCGGCGCCACAGGCCCCAGGTATCCTTGGTCCGTTCGCGCACCGCCTTGCCGCGCTCGATGATGATCGGGCGGAACCCCATCTGCGCCAGGATCAGGGCCGCCAGCAGCCCGCAGGGGCCGGCGCCGATGACCACGGGGCGGGGGGCGTCGGCAGGCGGGGGCGCTGATGTGACGAAGCGGTACGCGGTATCGGGCGTGGGGCGGACGTGCGGGTCGCCGGCGAGGCGCGCGAGCACGGCGGCTTCGTCGGCCAGTGTCACGTCGATCGCATAGACCAGCTTGATCGCGCTCTTGCGCCGCGCGTCGTTGCCACGCCGGGCAATGGTGTAGCGCACGAGGTCGGCGGGCGTGATGCCCAGCCGTTCGACGATCGCGGCTTCCAGCGCTTCGGGCGTGTGGTCGAGCGGCAGCTTGAGTTCGGTAATGCGCAGCATGGCTCCGTCCCTAGTCGTCCGCGTGGCGCAGGGAAAGCCGGCAAACTTTTTCGCGTGACCGGGCGGTGCCGAGGCTATATCTGGACGAATATAGAAATGGGTGGTTGATGCCGAGATTGCTTTCCGCGTTCCTTGTCCTTCTTTTGGCGTTGACCGGCGTTCCGGCGCTTGCCGGGCCTCCGGTCGTGCTGGCGGCGGCGAGCTTGCAGGAATCGCTGAACGCCGCCGCCGATGCCTGGGCGCGCAAGGGGCATGAGCGCCCGGTGATCTCGTTTGCGGGATCGTCAGCGCTTGCCCGGCAGATCGAGGCGGGCGCGCCGGCCGACCTGTTCATTTCCGCCGACGAGGAATGGATGGACCATGTTTCCGCGCGCGGACTGGTGCGCAAGGGCACGCGGGCGATGTTCCTTACCAACCGGCTGGTGCTGGTCTCGTCAGCCGCAAGCCGCGCCGCGTTGGTGATCGGACCGCGCTTTCCGCTGGCCCGCGCGCTGGGCAGCGCCGGGCGGCTGGCCATGGCCGATCCCGATGCCGTGCCGGCGGGGCGCTATGGCCGCGAAGCGCTGACCCGGCTGGGTGTGTGGCCAAGCGTGCAGGCGCGCGTGGCCAGGGCCGAAAACGTGCGCGCCGCCATGGCGCTGGTCGAACGCGACGCGGCGCCGCTCGGCGTGGTCTATGCCACCGATGCGCGTGCCAGCACCGGGGTGCGCATTGCCGGCTGGTTCCCCGCGAACAGCCATACGCCGATCACCTACCCGATCGCGCAACTGAGCGGCTCGCGCGCGCCCGATGCTGCCGGGTTCGAACGCTTCCTGCTCTCGCGCGAAGGCAAGGCGATCTTCGCGCGGTTCGGTTTCGGCACGCGGTAAGGCACTTCATGCTGTCGGCGGAAGAATGGGAGATCGTGCTGCTGTCGCTGAAAGTCAGCGTGGCGGGTGTCGGGCTCATGCTGCCGCTGGCGTTCGCGCTCGCCTGGCTGCTGGCCCGGGTGCGGTTTCCGGGCAAGGTGCTGGTCGATGCGCTGATCCACCTGCCGCTGGTGGTGCCGCCGGTGGTGACGGGCTGGCTGCTGCTGATCGCCTTTGGCGGGAATGGTCCGATCGGAAGCTGGCTGGATCGCGCGTTCGGCATCACGTTGATGTTCCGCTGGACCGGCGCGGCGCTGGCGGCCGCAATCATGGCGCTGCCGCTGATGGTGCGGGCGATGCGGCTCTCGCTGGAAGCGGTCGACACGCGGCTGGAAAACGCGGCGCGCACGCTTGGTGCGGGGCCGTGGCGCGCGTTCCTGACGATCACTTTTCCGCTATCGCTGCCGGGTATTCTGGCCGGTGCCGTGCTTGGCTTCGCGCGGTCGATCGGCGAGTTCGGCGCGACGATCACGTTCGTGTCCAACATCCCTGGCGAAACGCGCACGCTGCCGCTGGCGATTTATTCGGCGCTGCAGATGCCCGATGGCGATGCGATGGTGGCACGGCTGGCGGGCATATCCGTGGCGCTCTCGCTGGTGGCGCTGGTCGCGTCCGAACTGCTGGCGCGGCGTTTCGGTACGCGCGGAGGCGGGCATGTCCTTTAACGGGCCTCCCGGCGATGCCCCTGCGTTCGATGTGGACGCGTTCGATGTGGACGTGGCGATCCGGCGCGGGAACCGGCTGATCGAAGCGCGTTTCACCAGCACAGCCGGATTGACGGCCTTGTTCGGACCATCCGGCGCCGGCAAGACCACCGTGCTGGATGCGCTCGCCGGATTGCTGCGGCCCGAACGCGGGCATGTCACGATCGCGGGCAAGACGCTGTTCGATGCCGGGCAGGGCGTCGATCTTCCGCCCGAACAGCGCGCTTGCGGGTACGTTTTCCAGCAAGCGCGCCTGTTTCCGCATCGGCGCGTGCGCGATAATCTGCTCTACGGCGAACGGCTGGCGCCGGCCGACCGGCGGTTCATGACGCTGCAGGAGGCCAGCGCCTTTCTGGGTATCGGCCATCTGCTCGATCGCTGGCCGCGCACGCTGTCCGGGGGCGAGGCGCAGCGCGTGGCCATCGGGCGGGCGCTGTTGGCCGGTCCGCGCTTCCTGTTGCTGGATGAGCCGCTGGCTTCGCTTGATGCCGAGCGCCGGGACGAGATCATGCAGGTGATCGAACGGCTGCGCGACGCATTGCGGCTGCCGATCCTCTATGTCAGCCACGACCGTACCGAAATAGACCGGCTGGCTGGCAATGTGGTTCGGCTCTAGGCGATGCTGCTTTCAACCAGAGCTTTCAGCACAGCCGGATGAAGCGGGGCGGCAAGCCTGCATCCCGCCAGCGAATCGTTGACCCAGACGACCCGGGCCATGCACGGCGCCAGACCGGGCAAGGTCAGCCACAGCTTGTCGCCCGGGCGCAGCCGCTCCACCGAGGAAAGCCGCGCGCCATCGCAAGACAGGTCAAGGACGATGCCAGGCAAGCGCTGCGTGAAGCGGCGGTATTGCACCGACAGCCGCGTTTCCAGGCGGTTCGCCAGGCGCATCTCGCGGCGCCGATGGAGCGATAGGGGGTTACTCATGGGCATATCCCAAAGCCGGCAAAGCATATTGTCGGCTTACCCATTTGATCCAAAAAGGTTTTGTTCATACGAACGCGAAAGGTGAACGAGTCCTTATCGGCGTTCTATTCATTGCGATCGGGCGGAACGTATCAACGCACGTCCTGTTTGAGGCCAAGATGCGCAGCCAGCGCCTTGAGATCGCGCAACACGCCTTCGTTGACGAGTTCGGCAAGGCCCGGGGCGACGGCGAGTACCAGGGTATCTCCCTCCACGGTCAGCGTGCTGGCGCTTAGGCCCTGCGGCATGGCGTACGTGAAGCGGCGACACAGGCGCGTGGCAAGGCCCCAGGCCTGCGCCTCGCGCAGCGCTGCCGGTGACAGCAGCGCGGTAAGCGTGGGGGGCAGTTCCATCTTGCCGGCATTGGCGATGATCGCCGCGGCCAGCATCGCGCGTTCCTGCGCCGTGATACCGATCCAGCGCTTGCGCAACGCCCAGTCGCGCGCATGGTCCGCGCGCAGATTGGGCTCGATCCGGGCCGAGGCAAGACTCAGCATGATGGCGGCAAGGCGGAGCTGTTCGTGCCGACCGCCGCTGCCGGCCGGGCGAGCGCTGGCCGTCCATCCGGCGACCATCGTGCCCGTGCTGGGCGATATGCCCTGATCGTTGATGAAGGCCGAGACGCCAGCCACGAGCGGGTCCTGGGTTCGTACCGCTGTCGGCATGGCTTCCCACAGCACGCCTTCGCGCAGGCCCCACGATGAAAACACCAGCCGCGCGGGTTCCAGCTTTCGCACCAGCACGGCCAGCAGCGCCGCGGTATCGGGCAGGCCGGTAAGCCGTGACCCGGAAACGCCCGCGATGGGAACCGGGCTCAATCCTTTGCGCCGGGCGAGGGTGCGCGCGAATTTCAGCGCGGCTGCGGCGGGAAGCTCGAACCCGTGGGGGTCGTCGATCGGCCATTCGCTGCGGACCATGGCATAGCGCGCGAACGCGCGGAGCGATCCCCCGACGAGGTAAAGCGTGGTGCCGGGCGTGGCGCGCCATTCCGCCCTGTCGAGCGCGTTGCCGATGCGTTTGGCGAACGCCCGGTCACCGTCGGCGCGCAAGGCGGGCAGCCGCAGCGTGCCGAGCGGCATGCTGACGCCGTGCGTGCAGCTACCGCCATCGACATCGACCAGTTCAAGACTGCCGCCGCCGAGATCGCCGACCACGCCGTGCGCGTCGGGGAACGCGCCGGTAACGCCATGCGCGCTGGTCACCGCTTCTTCTTCGCCCGAAAGCAGGCGGGGAGCAAAGCCGATCGCGCGGACTTCATCCAGAAAAGCCGCGCCGTTGCGGGCGTCCCGCACCGCGGCCGTGGCGACCACGTCGACCGTGCGGACGCCGATGAGGTCCAGCAGCGCGCGATAGCGCCGCAGCGAGACGAGCGCGGCGGTGGAGGCCTTTTCGGAGAGCAGCCCGTTTTCAGCCACGCCCTTGCCCAGGCGAGCGGCCACCTTTTCGTTGTGCAGGATTTCCGGCGCGCGTTGCGGGCCGCCGTAGATCACCAGCCGGACGGTGTTCGATCCGATGTCGATGATCGCGCGCGACGGGCTGCGCGGTCCTGCCCGCTGGCTCTGTCCGGACCTGTCCCTGCTGGCCATCGTGAAATGCGTCAGCCCCGGCTGGCGCCGCCGCGCCGCAACGCGAGCTTGGGCACCTTGCGGCCCTTGGTCAGCGCCGCACCGCGACCGGAGAGGGAGGGGTTGGTCATGAAATAGCGATGCAGGTTAAAGGGAGAGGGGCCACGATCCATCCGGTGGTAGCTTCCATCCGGTTCCAGTTTCCAGCTCTGCTCCGTATCCAGCAGGTTGGCAAGCATGACCTGATCGAGCACCTGATCGTGCACCGTGCTGTTGCGGATCGGCACCAGCACTTCCACGCGCCGATCAAGGTTGCGGCTCATCCCGTCGGCCGAGGAGATGAATACGCGTGCGCGCTTGTTGGGCAGGCGCGCGGCGTTGCCGAAGGCCCAGATCCGGCTGTGTTCGAGGAAGCGGCCGATGATGGACTTGACGTAGATCCGCTCCGATAGGCCGGGAACGCCGGGGCGCAGGCAGCAGATGCCGCGCACGACCAGGCTGATCTCGACGCCGGCCTGGCTGGCGGCATAGAGGCGGTCGATCAGCTTTTCGTCGGTGAGGGAATTGAGCTTTGCCCAGATCGTCGCGTGCTTGCCGGCGCGCGCGAAGGCGATTTCGCGATCGATGTGATCGTACAGCGTGTTGCGCAGCCCGATCGGGGCTATCGCGAGCATTTCGGTGCCCTTCGGCTCGACATAGCCGGTGATGAAGTTGAACAGCCGGCCCGCGTCGCGCCCGAACTTGGGGTCGGCGGTGAAGAACGAAAGATCGGTGTAGATCCGCGCGGTGACGGGGTGATAATTGCCCGTCCCGAAGTGGCAGTAGGTGCGGTAGCCATCCCCTTCGCGGCGCACGACCAGCGAGACCTTGGCGTGGGTTTTCCAGTCGACGAAGCCGTAGATAACCTGCACGCCCGCGCGCTCGAGCTGCGAGGCCCACATCAGGTTCTGTTCCTCGTCGAAACGCGCCTTCAGTTCTACGACGGCGGTGACCGACTTGCCCGCTTCGGCTGCCGCGATCAGCGCCGCGATCACGGCGGATTGCTTGCCCGCGCGATAGAGCGTCTGCTTGATCGCCACCACATCGGGATCGGACGCCGCCTGGTGGAGGAAATCGATCACCACCTCGAAACTTTCGTAAGGGTGGTGGATCACGATGTCCTTCTCGCGGATCGCGGCAAAGCAATCGCCGTCGTGTTCGAGAATGCGTTCGGGATAGCGCGGGCTGTAGGGTTCGAACTTCAGATCCGGCCGCGCTTCGTCCACCACGGCGGACAGGCCATTGATGCCGATGACGCCGCGCGATTTCAACACGAGCGCATGGTCCAGCCGCAATTGCTGGCGCAGCAACTGTTCGGCGGCCGGATCGAAATCCTCCTGCAGGTGCAGCATGATAACCTTGCCGCGCCGGCGCCGCTGGATCGCGGTACGGAAGTACCGGACCAGATCCTCGGCGTCTTCCTCCACTTCGATGTCGCTGTCGCGCAGCACGCGGAACACGCCGTGCCCCTGGATGCGGAAGCCCGGGAACAGGTGCATGGCGTGGCGGCGCACCAGTTCCTCGATGGCGATCCACGCGGCTTCCTCGCCGGGCAGGCGCACGAAGCGGGGCAGGGCGGGTGGAATCAGGATCATCTCGTTGACGTCGGCCCCGTCGGCGATGCGCGTCATCGTGAAGAGAATGCCAGTGCCCTGGTTGGCGATGAACGGAAAGGGGTGTGCCGGATCGATCGCCTGCGGTGTCAGCACCGGGACGACGTGTTCGCGGAAATAGTGCGACAGCCATTCGGCCTCTGCGCGTTCGACCGGCCCTTCGCCCACGAGGCGGATGCCCGCCTCACCCAGTTTGCCGGTGAGTTCTGTCAGCACGTCCTGCTGGCTGGAAACGAGTTCGGTGACGGCGGCATAGGCTGCCTGCAACTGCTGCGCCGGAGTCTGTCCGTCGATCGAGACTTCGCCGATCTGCCGGCGTACCTGTCCGGCAAGGCCGGCCACGCGCACCATCATGAACTCATCGAGGTTGCTGCCGGAAATCGACAGGAAGCGCAGCCGTTCCAGCAGCGGATAGTCCATGTTCCGGGCTTCCGCCAGAACCCGCCGGTTAAAGGCGAGCCAGCTTAGCTCGCGATTGAAATAGCGATCGCCGACATGGGCTTCCGTGCCGTTTACGACACGTTTTTCGTCGCTCACCCTGTGCTCCGTGTTGCTGCCCGGATGGACCCCAGCCTGCGCCATGGTGGTGCCGTGTTACGCCTCCATGACGAAATTCTTTCTTAATCCCGCGATTTTCGCAACCGCTGCCGGCAAGGGCGGTTTCGTTTTTCCGGACATTGTCCAATCCGCCGGCCCGCGCTCGGTTTGTCGCCAAATACGCGCGTCCTGTCGCCAGTCTATTCTCTACTCATAAAGTTGAGTTAAGTGTCCAATGTCGGTCCGCAGCGATGATTTCGCCGCGGACCGCCACGGTGGGGAGGAGGCGGTCTTTGCGCATGGGCCGCCTCTTTCCAAGGGAGCCGACGGGGGCGTCGATAGTTTGGCTTTAGGAGCATACAGAGAGTCTTTAATGTCTATTGAATTGGTTGAGTATATGCAGCGCACATCAACAGGGAGACAATCATGATCAATCGCCGCCTGTTCCTGTCCGCTGCCGCGGCAATGGCCATGACCGTGTCTGCCTGTTCGGGCGGAGCCGGCGGGAATGGCAATGGCATCGTACTGACAAACGTATCCTATGATCCCACGCGCGAACTCTATCAGGCCATCAATCCGGCCTTCGCTACCTACTGGAAGCAGAAGACGGGCAAGGACGTGACCTTCCGGATGAGCCATGGCGGTTCGGGCAAGCAAGGCCGCGCGATCATCGACGGTCTGGAAGCCGATGTGGCCACCCTGGCGCTCGCCTATGACATCGACCAGATTGCGGCGCGCGCCAAGCTGCTGCCGGCGGACTGGCAGAAGGCGCTGCCTGACAATTCGTCACCCTATACCTCCACGATCGTTTTCCTTGTCCGCAAGGGCAACCCCAAGGGCATCAAGGACTGGAACGATCTTGTCCGCCCCGGCGTGCAGGTGATCACGCCAAACCCCAAGACCGGCGGCGGCGCGCGCTGGAACTTCCTGGCCGCCTGGGCCTATGGCCGCAAGGCGGGCGGCTCCGACGCGGCGGCCGAGGATTATGTCCGCAAGCTGTTCGCCAATGTGCCGGTGCTGGATAGCGGCGCGCGGGGCGCGACGACGACCTTCGTCGAACGCGGCATCGGTGATGTGCTGCTGACGTGGGAAAATGAGGCACTGCTGGCCGAAAAGGAAATGGGCAAGGGCAAGTTCCAGATCGTTACGCCGTCGCTGTCGATCCTTGCTGAACCAGCCGTCGCGGTAGTGACGGAGAACGCGAAGAAGCACGGTACGCAGGAAGCGGCCGACGCCTATTTGCGCTATCTCTACACGCCCGAAGCGCAGACCGCGATCGCGCATGCCTTCTACCGTCCGCGCGACGCGAAAGTGGCCGAACAGTTCCGGTCGCAATTCCCGGCGATCCCGATGGTCACCATCGACAAGGACTTCGGTGGATGGGGTGCCGCGCAGAAGCGGTTCTTCGACGATGGCGGCGTTTTCGACCGCATCACGGCCAAGAAGTAAGTCTCCCTTTCCCTTCCGCAATCGAGCAGGCCACTGCAGATGTCCCGAACCCTTTCCCGCGCGAAAAGCTGGCGCCAGCCATCCGTCCTGCCAGGCTTCGGCTTGACGTTCGGGGTGACGCTTGCCTGGCTCACGCTGATCGTGCTGGTGCCGCTGGCATCGATCTTCATCCGCTCGGCTGGCATGGGCTGGAGCGAATTCGTGGCTGTGGGCTTTTCGGACCGGGCGCTGGCAGCCTATCGCGTCAGCTTCGGCACGGCCGCCGCCGCCGGGCTGGTAAACGCGGTGTCGGGTCTGCTCGTCGCCTGGGTGCTGGTGCGCTATGCCTTTCCGGGCAAGCGCGTGATCAGCGCGCTGGTCGACCTACCGTTCGCGCTGCCGACGGCCGTGGCCGGCATCGCGCTGACCGCGCTTTACGCGCCGACCGGCTGGCTCGGGCAGTTCCTTGAGCCGCTGGGCCTCAAGGTGGCCTTTACGCCTGTGGGCATCGTGGTGGCGCTGGTGTTCATCGGCTTGCCTTTCGTGGTGCGCTCGGTCGAGCCGGTGCTCGCCGACCTGGGCCGCGATGTGGAGGAAGCCGCCGCCACGCTGGGGGCAACGCGGTTGCAGACCTTCCGCCGCGTGATCGTGCCGGCGATCGCTCCGGCGCTGCTTACCGGTTTCGCGCTCGCGTTCGCGCGGGGGGTGGGCGAATATGGATCGGTGATCTTCATCGCCGGCAACATGCCGGGCAAGACCGAGATCGCGCCGCTGCTGATCGTGACGCAACTGGAACAGTATGCCTATGCCGGCGCGACCGCGATCGCCACGGTGATGATGCTGGCCTCGTTCCTGATCCTGCTGGTGATCAACCTCATCCAGGCGGCCAGCCGCAGGAGGATGGGCGCATGAGCCGGCCGCGTTCCACCACCGAAGGCCGCCTGACGCAGATCGTGCTGATCGTGCTGGCGCTGGCGTTCCTGGGCGTGTTCCTGCTGCTGCCGCTGATCGTGGTGTTCAGCGAAGCGCTGAAGCAGGGGCTGGGGCCGTTCCTTGACGCCGTCCATACGCCCGATGCCCTGGCGGCGATCAAGCTGACGCTGCTGATCGCGGCCATCAGCGTGCCGCTGAACATGGTGTTCGGCGTGGCGGCAAGCTGGGCGATCACCAAGTTCCACTTTCCGGGCAAGAGCCTGCTCATCACGCTGATCGACCTGCCGTTCTCGGTGTCTCCGGTCGTGTCCGGCCTGATCTTCGTGTTGCTGTTCGGCGCGCAGGGCTGGTTCGGTCCGTGGTTGGCGGCGCACGACCTCAAGATCATCTTCGCGGTGCCAGGCATCGTGCTGGCCACGGTGTTCATCACGTTCCCGTTCGTGGCGCGCGAACTGATCCCGCTGATGATGGAGCAGGGCAAGGATGACGAGGAAGCCGCCGTCTCGCTCGGCGCAAACGGCTGGCAGGTGTTCCGCCATGTTACGCTGCCGAACATCCGCTGGGGCCTGCTTTATGGCGTGCTGTTGTGCAACGCCCGGGCGATGGGCGAATTCGGCGCGGTCTCGGTGGTTTCCGGCCACATTCGCGGCCTGACCAACACGATGCCGCTGCATGTCGAGATTCTCTACAACGAGTACGATTTCGTCGGCGCCTTCGCGGTCGCCTCGCTGCTGGCGCTGCTCGCGCTGGTCACGCTGGTCGCCAAGACCATTCTCGAATGGCGCTTCGACCTCCACCATACGGGAGCAGGGCATTGATCAGGGTCCAGAACGTTACCAAGCGCTTTGGCGATTTCGCCGCGCTGCACGGCATCGATCTCGAAGTCCGTCCGGGCGAGTTCATCGCGCTGCTCGGGCCTTCGGGATCGGGCAAGACCACGCTGCTGCGGATCATCGCCGGGCTGGAGTTCCAGGACAGCGGACAGGTGCTGTTCAGCGGAGAGGACGTTTCCGACCGCAAGGTGGCTGATCGCCACGTCGGTTTCGTATTCCAGCACTATGCGCTGTTCCGCCACATGACCGTGGCCGACAACGTCGCCTTTGGCCTGACCGTGCGCAAGCGGCGTGACCGTCCTTCGCGCGCGGCCATCGCGGCGCGGGCCGAGGAACTGCTGCGGCTGGTCCAACTCGATGGGCTGGGCGATCGCTATCCGGCGCAGCTTTCCGGTGGCCAGCGCCAGCGTGTGGCGCTGGCGCGCGCGCTGGCGATCGAGCCCAGGCTGCTGCTGCTGGACGAGCCCTTCGGCGCCTTGGACGCAAAGGTCCGCAAGGACCTGCGCCGGTGGCTGCGCGAACTGCACAAGCAGATGGGGCTGACATCGGTCTTCGTCACGCATGACCAGGAAGAGGCGCTGGAACTGGCCGACCGCGTGGTGGTGATGAACAATGGCGTGATCGAGCAGGTCGGCACGCCAGAGGAAATCTACATGCATCCGGCGACGCCGTTCGTCTCGCACTTCGTGGGCGAGACGAACCGCATCCCGGCTGGCCCCGCATCCGGCGGCGCGCGCGATGAAGTCCACTTCCGCCCGCATGACGTCGAAGTGGTGCGCGAAGGCGGCGAGGCGCTGCTGGTGGACAACGTTTTCCGCAAGGGCGGGGCCTGGCGCGTCGAAGGTGTGCTGGCGGAAGGCGGCCTGATCGTCGAAATCGACATCGATGTCGCGCAACCGCGCCCGAACCCCGGCGAAACCGTTTTGATCCGTCCCGTTCGATCCCGTGTTTTCAATGCCAACCCCGAAGGAGCACAGCCATGAATACCTCTCCCGCTGCGCCCCGCACCGAGGCCGAGCGCCTGCTGGAAGAAAGCATCGCCAGCGTGCGCGAAGCCCTTGCCGGGCTGAAGTACGGCAACGTTTCGTTGACCGTGCATGAGGGTCGCGTCGTTCAGATCGACGTGACCGAGAAGAAGCGCCTCAAGCCCAACTGAGGCGCGTTCCCACCTTTCTGCCGTTCAATCCGAATACCGTTCGTTTCGTCACGCCAATAATCTGATCACACCGCCAACCGGACGACTGGAGGCATCGTGATCCTGCAACAAGGATCCTAAGATGTCCCGTGCTCTCCTGCTGGCGGGAGCCGCGCCCTTTGCGCTGCTCGCCGCTCCCGTACTCGCGCAAGAAGCGCCAGCCCCTGCGACGGCTGAGGCCGAAAGCGTTTCCGCATCCGATAGCGAAAGCGCGGGCGGCAACGCCATCATCGTCACGGCCCGCCGCCGCCAGGAAAACGTCCAGACCGTGCCGTTGGCGATCTCGGTGGTCGAAGCCGCCAAGCTCGATGCGCAGGGCACCTACAACATTGCGCGCCTGACCCAGATTCAGCCCACGCTGCAGTTCTATTCGCAGAACCCGCGCAACACCTTCATCAACATCCGCGGCATTGGCGCCCCGTTCGGCCTGACCAACGACGGCTTCGAACAGGGCGTGGGCATCTACATCGACGATGTCTATTACAACCGTATTGCCTCGGCGACGCTGGACTTCGTCGATGTGGAACAGATCGAAACGCTGCGCGGGCCGCAGGGCACGCTCTATGGCAAGAACACCACCGCCGGCGCGATCAACATCACAACGCGACCGCCCAGCTTCGACTTTGAAGGCAAGGCCGAAATCTCGCTCGGCAACCTGAACTTCAAGCAGGGCAAAGCCTCGATCTCCGGCCCGCTGTCCGACAAGCTGGCCGCGCGCATCAGCGTTACCACGACCAGCCGCCGCGGCACGCTGTTCGATACCTACAGCAACACCTGGATCCAGTCGCAGGACAATATCGGCCTGCGCGGATCGCTGCTATGGAAGCCGACGTCGAGCCTGAATGTCACCCTTTCGGGCGACTGGAACCTGCAGGACCCGATCTGCTGCGCGTTCGCCTATGGCGGCTATGGTCCCACGCAGCGGGCGACGAACCGCCAGTATCCCGCGCTGATCTCGTATTTCCCGGGATACCGGGTGCCCAGCACCAATCCCTATGACCGCCTGACCGACGCCGATGCCGCGCTGTCCGCGCGCAACGAGCACGGCGGCGTTTCGGCCAAGGCGGTGTGGGACATCGATCCCGACAACACGCTGACCTCGATCACGGCGTGGCGTTACTGGGACTGGAGCCCGGCCAACGACCGCGATTACACCGGCCTTGCGGTCTATACCAAGGTCAACAACCCCACCAAGCAGAACCAGTACACGCAGGAGTTCCGCTTCAACCACAAGGGAAAGGGCTACGATTTCGTGGTCGGCCTGTTCGGCTTCCACCAGGATATCCGCACCAGCGGCATCCAGCAGACCGGTCCGGCCGCCAGCAAGTGGCTGCTCAACCCCACCAGCGCGCTGTCGAACAACCCGGCGGTGCTGAACAACCTTGTCGCCATCAATGACATCCGGCTGAACAACACCAGCCTTGCCGCCTATGCCAAGCTGAACTGGGACATCACCGACAGTTTCACCGTGTCGCCGGGCTTCCGCGTCAACTACGACAAGAAGGACGGGCTCTATAATTCCGTCGTCACGGGCACGGCATCGGACGGAACGCGGCAGGTGGTCTCGGCGGTTCCCGGATCGCCGTACTACAACGATCCGTGGACGGCGGCGCAGCGCGGCATCCAGGCGTCGCAGTTCTTCGAGCCCAAGTTCAGCGCCTGGAACGTCTCCTACGACGTGAACCTGCGCTACAAGGTGGCCCGGGACATCAACGTCTACGCAACCTACGCCCGTTCGTTCAAGACTGGCGGGATCAACCTGAACGGCGTGCCGGCGGATGCCAACGGCGCTCCGATCCAGGCGGCGGCCACGATCAAGCCGGAAAAGGTCGATCACTTCGAAATCGGCTTCAAGAGCCAGTTCTGGGATCGCCGCGCGACGTTCAACGTCACCGGCTTCTGGACCAACATCAAGAACTTCCAGGCCAATGTCAGCAACGGGCAGTTCGGCACGGTGCGCGGCTATCTGGCGAACGCGGACAAGGTGCGCACGCGCGGCGTGGAGGCCGATTTCTCGATCCGCCCGAGCGATCGCTTCTCGGCCTATGTCAACGGCGCCTTTACCGATGCCAAATACGTGAAGTTCTGCGACGCGCCGCCTCCGCCGGAACTTTCCGGGGGCACCAGCACCGGGATCGTCGCGACAGGCAAGTGCAGCTACACCGGCACGATCGCCGCACCGGGTCAGGTGGGCAACAGCCCGCCGTTCGTCGATGCCTCCGGTCAGGTCTTGCCCGGCGTGTCGAAGTGGGCCTTCGCCTGGGGTGCGGAAGTGAACCAGCCGGCCAAGGTGTTCGGCGAAGAAGGGCAGTTCTACATCGGCTACGATGCCAGCTATCGTTCGCGCTGGTCGTCCAATCCCACGCCGTCGATCTACACCTGGGTCAACGGCTATTCGATCCAGAACTTCCGGGGTGGCTTCCGCACCGAAACGCTGGATGCCTTCCTGTGGGTACGCAACGCGTTCGATCGGAACTACATCGACCTGCTGCTGGCCGGAACGGGCGGCAACACCGGGCTGATCGCTGCGCAGGTCGGCGATCCGCGCACGTTTGGCGGAACCATCCGTCTGAAGTTCTGATCCTTTGAGCAGGGCAAGTCGGCGGTTCCATGGAAGTCCGCCGGCTTGCCCCGCGCGTCTCAGTTATTGCCGTCGATAAAATCGCCGAGCGCGCCCAGGACCGAGCCTTCGCCACGGTTCTGGCCGCCACGGCTGCCGGAAGCCGCCAGCATCCGCCCGGCTAGTCGGGCGAAGGGCAGGGATTGTATCCAGACTTTGCCCGGCCCGGTCAGCCGCGCGAAGAACAGGCCTTCGCCGCCGAACAGCACGCTGCGCACGCCGCCCGCCGTCACCAGATCGAAATCGACGCCCTGCGTGTAGGCGGCAAGGCAGCCGGTATCGACATGGAGCTGTTCGCCTGGGCCGAGTTCGCGCTCGACCAGCGTTCCGCCCATCTGCACGAAGACCCAGCCATCGCCGTCCAGCTTTTGCATGATGAAGCCTTCACCGCCGAACAGGCCGGTCATCACCCGGCGCTGAAAGGCCACGCCGATCGACACGCCGCGCGCGGCGGCGAGAAAGCTGTCCTTCTGGCAGATCAGCGTGCCGCCCACGTCGGACAGCTTGATCGGCAGGATCGAACCCGGCGTAGGGGAAGCGAAGGCAACGCGCGCCTTGCCCTGGCCGTTGTGCGTGAACACGGTGGTGAACAGGCTTTCGCCGGTGACCAGCCGCTTGCCCGCGCCCAGCAGCTTGCCCATGAAGCCGCCGTCACCGCCGCCGCTGCCATCGCCGAACACCGTGGTCATGCCGATCGCGGCGTCCTTCCACACGAAGGCGCCGGCTTCGGCGACGGCGCTTTCGCCGGGGTCCAGCTCGATTTCCAGGAACTGCAGTTCCTGCCCCTTGATCTCGAAATCGATGTCGTCGGCCACGCTGGAGTTGCGGGCGTGGTGCCACGGGCTGTTTGCCATGGGAGCCTCCTTGCCAAGAAAGCGCGAAGATAGCCGCTGAACCGGGATGGTACAGTGACGAATTGCCCTGTCGGCGATCAGGCCGGTGGCGTTGGCGCTTCGGCCGCGGCCAGCGCAAAGGCCGCCGTTTCCTCCAGCGGCGGTGCAAGATGGAAGCCCTGGCCGAACGTGCAGCCCATGCTTTGCAGCATCCGGTCCTGTTCCGAGGATTCGATGCCTTCGGCCACCACGGTCAGGCCCAGTTTGCCGGCCAGATCGAGAATGGTCTGGATGATGTCGCGGCTCTTGGGATCGTCGATCGACGCGGTGAAGGAACGGTCGATCTTGAGCGAATCGAACGGCAGGTTCTTGAGGTAGCTGAGCGAGGAATAGCCGGTGCCGAAATCGTCCAGACTGGTCTGCACGCCCCAGGCGCGGATTTCCTCCAGCACGGCGCGCGTGCGTGCCGCATCGATGATGGCCACGCCTTCGGTCACTTCCAGCTTGAGGCAGCGCGGCGGCAGCCCGCTGTCCGCGATCGCGCGGCGCACGCTCTGCGTGAAATCCGGCTGGAGGAACTGCTGCGGGGCGATGTTGACGCTGACGAACGGGCGATTGTGCGCGGGCAACAGCCGGTGCAGCCGGGCGAGCGCGGTGCAGGCCTGCCGCATCACCCAGTCGCCGATGAACACGATCAGGCCGCTGGCTTCCGCCGCCGGGATGAAGGCATCGGGTGACAGGGTGCCCCGGGTGGGGTGTGCCCAGCGGATCAAGGCTTCGAAGCCGAGCAGATACGGGGTATCGCCAAGGCAGAAGATCGGCTGGTAGAACAGCAGGAACTGGTTCTCGCGGATCGCTTCCCGCAACTCACGCTCCAGCGCCATGCGGCGGCGGACATCGCTGCCGAGCGCATCGGTGAACGTGACGATCCGGTCCCGTCCGGCGCCCTTGGCTTCGTACATCGCGAGATCGGCGTCGCGGCGGATCTGCTCGATCGAGGTATAGTCGCCGCCGCCGTGGGCGATGCCGATCGATGCTCCCACCGCTACCAGCTCCCCATCGATCGGCATCGGTTCGCGCAGCGCGACCAGCAGACGATTCGCGAGAAATTCGGGCAGGCGCCGGTCCGTCAGCATGTCGAGGAGCATGACGAACTCGTCGCCGCCCACCCGCGCCAGGGTGATGCGGGGGGAGGGACCAGGCCATCCGTTCTTGCCGCGCAGCCCGGCGACGACCCGGTTGAAACGCCGGGCCACCTCGATCAGCAGCGCATCGCCGGCGTGGTGGCCGTGCTTGTCGTTCACCGCCTTGAAGCCATCCAGATCGATGACCATCATCGCCAGATCCTTCCCCGACCGCTGGAGCCGGGCGAAGGCGGCGCGCGCGCGCTCGTCCAGCAGCACGCGGTTGGGAAGGCCCGTCATCGCGTCGTGCCGTGCCTCGTGCAGCAACGCCGTCCGGGCGCGCTCACGTTCCACCACGCGCGCCAGCTGCGTGCTGGCCTGGGTCACGGTCAGCAGGATGTTGTCCTTGTCCACCAGCGGGCGGCGCGAAAAGAACTCCATCACGGCTACCAGTTCTTCGCCGACCAGCACGGGAAAGGCGCAGGCCGATTGCAGGCCGGATTCAAGCGCCAGATCGCGGCGCGGAAACCACCTGTCCTCCACCATCTGGTCGATCCAGTGCGGATGCCGGTCGCGCAGCACCCTTCCGGGCAGGTCTTCCCCGTCTTGCAGGATTTGGCGCCGCGAAGCGTCCATGATCGGGCGGAACCGGTCGGGTTCGGCGGCATAGGTGATGCGGGCCTGCCGGCGCGCCTTGCCTTCAAGATCGATGCGATAGGCGTGGCCCACGTCCCAGTTCATGTGGGCGCAGATTTCCGCCAGCGCGATGCCCAGCGCGGCCTTGAAGTCGCTCGACTGGTTGGAAGCGTCGGTAATCCGCTGGAGCAGCGCCAGGCGAACCTGGTTTTCGTAGAGATCGCGCCAGCTCCGTTCGGCTACGGCCTCGGCTTCGATCCGCGCCTTGCGCTCGCGTTCGAGCAGATGGCGCAGGCTATCGATCCGCTCGTCCGCCCTTTCGTTTGCGGCGCCCGTTTCCGGCACGGGAAAGACCATGTGTTTCATGACGCCGGGCATATCCGGACAGGCTCGGCCACGATCGCCAGATCCGGCAATGAGGTGGGAAGGAGAACGGTCATGAAGGCCTCGCGGGCTGAACAGGTGTCTCCGATGTCTGGCAGGCAAAGCCATCGATCCGGTGAAACGCAAGGGACGGGCGGTCCCGTACAGGCCGTTAACCTTGCGGCAGCGGTGTTCTTCGCTGGCGCGGATCGAACGGCTGCTGTTATGGCGCGCGCATGGCGACAACCGCTTCCNNGTCAACTCCGCGCTGGTGCGCTATCATTTCGGTGATGTGGACGGGCTGTTGCGCGATCTGGCGCTGCGCAACGCGGCGCGGATCGCCGATGCTCGAACCGGCATGCTGGATGCGCTGGAGCGGGAACGGAAGGCCGCTTTCCCCGCCGTCGTCGATGCGCTGGTCGTGCCCCTGTTCGCCTCTGCCGCGATGACTCCCGGTTTCCGCGCGATCGTGGTGCTGGACGAGATGTTCTCGCGCGCGGCGGACAGCATTCACGAGCAGATATGGAGCCTGTTCGCCGAAGGTGTCGATCGCGTCACAAGGATGCTGTCCGCGTGCCAGCCCGAGGTCGATGCGGTGGCTCTCGCCTGGCGTATCCGCTTCGTCACCGCCGCCGCGCTGGATATTCCGCCGCGCGATGACGATCGCTCCCCGCAAGGGGAAAGACGCTCTGCCTATGGCGATGACGGGGATGGCGAGCGGCTGGAACGGTTCCGCTGCTTCGCCCGCGATGCGCTGAAGCTATCCCGCTGAATGCTAACCTAGGCGCTGGAAGCGCTGGTGTTCGGGGCGACGGTTGCGGTCCCGGAAAAGAAGAAATGGACATATCTGCGCGACCAGCGTTCATGCGCGACCCTATCCCCGTTCTCTTCGGCGCGCGTGACGCGCGCATGGCCGACGAGTCCTTCCAGCCAAAACTCGGCTGCCGCTGCCGGATCGGGAATATGGATCAGGCCGGTGGCATTCGCTTGGTGGATCAACGCTTCGATGGCGACCAGCGAATGGCGGTAGATCGCGTTGCGGATTTCGCCGCATTCGCCGTCACCTTCCTGATCCATCCAGTCGATCAGGCGTTCTTGCAGAATGCCATCGGGGGAAAGCAGCAGCGATAGTACTTCGGTGCTGCGCGCGATGAACGCCTCCATCGGCGGAAGACCCGCGCCCATAGCCGTGATATGGGCGTGCTGGGCTTCGATGCGATGGCGCAAGAGTGCGCCCATCAGTTCCCGCTTGTTGGCAAAGCGGGAATAGATCGTGGCCTTGCCGATATGAGCATGGCGGGCAACGCGATCGAAGGTGAAGCCTTCAAAGCCCTCGGCCAGCAGGACGTCCCAGCTTGCCTCCAGAATCCGGCCGACGATCTGCTCTGCTTCCGCCGCGGATGGACGACCACGGCGCACGGCGCGGCTTTCGATGCCTTCATCCGCACAAGTGACGATCAGGTCAGTCGGCCCATCTGTCTGTTCAGTGGCGGACGGCTTGCTGCCTTGCGAGCGCTTCAGCGACGTCATACTGGTGCATACCGATGTCGCACGGGGTTTTTTCCGCCGCTCGGTCTGCCGCTGCGCGGTGAACGGGGCAGGACATTACCAGCCCCTCTTGATAGGCCTGCCAGAATCGGCGGCCAAAATCCGAAATCCAGTCCATCCGTCCCAAATCCTCGCCTTGATGGCGTTATGGGTACGGAGAGTGCCTTAGATTTGCGGCGAGTCAAGACGGTATAAACGGAACGAAAACGGCTCATTTCGGCGCTTCCTTCATCGCCTGCGCGGTCCAGCCAAGGCCCAGTGCCTTTTCCACGGCGACAAAATCGGTGGTCAGCTCGGCGCGTGCCGAGATCGTCGCCATTCCAGCCTGGACGGCTTGACGCTCGGCGGTCAGCGCATCGCTGCGGGAAGCGGTGCCTCCCTGCACGCGCTGTACCTGGAGCGCGTGCGCCCGTGCGGCCTGCGCCTGGCTGTCGAGGGCCTTGCCATAGGCGATACGCTGACCGCCGAAGCGCGTCAGCGAATTTTCCGCGTCCTGCAGGGCTTTCAGGACCGTACCGCGGAACTGCGCCTCCGCTTCGGCATAAGCCCCCTTGGCCGAACGAATCTGCGCGTTCACGCGGCCGCCGTCGAACAGCGACCATTTGATCTGCGGCAGCGCGAGGCCGATGAGGCTCGACGTCTTGAACACGTCGGCAAAGTTCTGCCCGCCAGTGCCGAGCAGGCCGGTGAAGCTAATCTTCGGATATTTGTCCGCCACCCTGGCGCCGACGTCGGCATTGGCGGCGGCAAGCTGGCGTTCGGCCATGCGGATGTCCGGGCGGTTGCGCAGCAAGAGCGCCGGATCGCCCACGGCGACGTCGGCCGGCGGTAGCGGCACCGCGTTCGGAGCGGACAGTAGCGCGTCCAAGGCTCCCGGCTCGCGCCCGGCAAGAACGGCGATCTGATCGATCAGCACGACGATGTCGGCCCGCGTCTTCGCGCGATCCGCCTCGGTTTGCGCGAGTTGGGCCCGAGCCTGCGCCAGCGGCTGTTCCGGTGCAGTGCCGCCCGCCAGTCGTTGCCGGGCCAGGGAGACGAGGTCGCTGTCGATTGCCGCCTGCCGATCGGTCAGCGCCAGCACGGCCTGCTTGGCGCGCAGCGAAACGTAGGCGCGCGCGATTTCCGCCGAAAGAGTCACGCGGGCGTCGGCAAGGCCCGCTTCGGCGGCCTCGGCGCGGGAGGAAGCCGCCTCGATCTTGCGTCGCGTGCCGCCGAACAGGTCGATTTCCCAAGAGGTGTCGAAGCCTGGTGCATAGGCGTGGAACTCCTCGCGTCCCGAATTGCCCAGAATGCTGCCGGGAAGGTTCACATAGGGCACGGCGAACGAAACGCTGGCGGTGGGCAGCAGCGCCGTCTTGTTGGCCTCAAGCCCCGCGCGTGCCTGCGCGATGCGGGCGTTCGCGGCCTGCACGTCGGGCGCGTTCGTCAGCGCGGTTTCGATAACCTGGTCGAGCACGGGATCTCCCAGCGCCTGCCACCAGCGGGCGGTGGGCGCGGCGGTGCTGGTTCCGGCGTCCGAGCGCAGGAAACTGCCGCGCGTGGCAGCGGTATCCGCCACGTTCGGCGCGCCATGGTAGTCTGGCCCGACCGTGGCGCAGCCGCTGACGAGCAGGACGCCGGAAGCGAGCAGGGGAGCGAGGAGAGTTCGGGGGATCGGTCGCATCAGTGCATGGCCGCCATGTTGCGTCCCTTGGGAAGAGGGCGCAGGAAAAGGACGAGCGGGGTCACCACGAGAATGCCCGCCACAAGGAACATGAAATCGTCGTTGAACGCCATCACCATGGCTTCGCGCAGCACCGTGTTGTCGATCTGGCGTATCGCGGCGGCAAGGCCGTCCGGACCGCCTCCGAACGTGGCGGAGGTGCTGGAAACCCAGTCCTGCACGGCAAGATCGTTGTTGCCCAGCGTGGAATTGAGCGTCCAGTGATGATAGTCGAGCCGGCGCTCCTGGACGGTCGCCAGCAAGGCAAGCCCGATCGAACCGCCCAGATTGCGCGCGGCGTTGAACAGGCCCGAGGCATCGCCGGCTTCGTCGGGGCGCACCGCCGCGATCGCCGCCTGGTTGAGGAACATCATGCTGAGGACCTGACCCAGTCCGCGAAGGAGCTGGGAATCGACGAAGTCCGAACCCGTGGAGTCCGCGGTCAGCGATGTGTCGATGTAGCACGATGCCATCATCAGCAGCAGGCCGGTGGCGACGATCAGCCGCAGGTCGAACCGGCTGAGCAGGATCGGGAACAGCGGCATCATCATCATGGCGGGAATGCCCGAGATGAACACGACTTGCCCGGCCTGCATCGCGTTGTAGCCGGCGATGGCGGCCAGGAACTGCGGGATCACGTAAGCGGTGCCGTACAGCACCACGCCCAGGATCAGCGCGAGGACGAAGACTGCCGCGAACGTGCGGTTGCGCAGCAGGGCCAGCTTGATCACGGGGCGGCGCGCGTACAGCTGTCCCAGTCCGATCAGCACGAACCCCAGCACGGTGACGGCGGTCAACTGCCAGATCAGCGTGGATTCGAACCACTGTTCGCGATTGCCTTCCTCCAGCACCACGGTCAGCCCGCCGAGGCCGAGCGCCAGGCCCGCGATCCCCAGCCAGTCCGCCTCGATCAGTTCGTCCAGCTTGGGCTTCTGGTCGGCAAGGCCGACGAGCAGCAGCACCATCAGCGCCAGGCAGACCGGAACGTTGATGAAAAAGGCATAGTGCCAGCTGAAGTTCTCGGTCAGCCAGCCACCCGCCAGTGGCCCGAGAACAGGGCCGAGGATGACCGTGGAACCGAACAGCGACGTGCCGATGGGTTGCTGTGACGGAGGCAGACGTGTGGCGATGATGGTCATGGCCGTGGGAATCATCGCGCCGCCGGTAAAGCCTTGCCCGATGCGGCCGATGATCATGCCGGTCAGCGTCGTCGACGTGCCGCACATGATCGAGAAGCCGGTGAACAGGACCGAGGCGATCAGCAGGAACCGGCGCAGGCCGAACACGCGCTCCAGCCAGGCCGTCAGCGGAATGATGACTATTTCGGCGACGAGATAGGCCGTCGAAATCCAGGTGCCTTCGCTGGCGGAGGCCCCGATCTCGCCCTGGATGGTGGGAAGCGAGGCGTTGACGATCGAGATGTCGAGCGTGGCCATCAGCGAGCCGAGCGCGCCGGCGGCTACGCCCAGCCAGGCGGTAAGGTCCGCGCGTTCGCGGGCCGGCGGCGGCGCGGGCGGCTGCCCAGCCTGTTCCGCGGGAAGGGTGGCTGCGCTCATGGCCGCTTCGGAGCCTGTTCCTGCTCGCGGCGGATGGATTCGATGGCTCCCTTCGCGGCGGTCGTATCGACCTGGACCGTCAGCGACAGCCCGGGAACCAGGACCCGCTTCGATTCCGGCCCGGAATTGATGCGGATGCGTACCGGCACGCGCTGCACGATCTTGGTGAAGTTGCCGGTCGCGTTCTGCGGCGGGATCAGCGAGAAGTTGGCGCCGGTGCCCGGCGTGATGCTGTCCACCACGCCATGGAACGCCACATCGGGCAGGGCATCGACTTTCACGGTCACCGGCTGGCCTGGCCGCATCAACCCGATCTGGGTTTCCTTGAAGTTCGCTTCCACATAGATTGCGTCGACCGGTACCACCGTCAGCAGGCGCTGACCGGGCTGGACGTACTGGCCGAGCCGGACCGATGAATTGCCGATGCGGCCGGCAACAGGGGCGATGATGCGCGTCGTGGCCATGTCGTTGTTGGCGGCCTGGCGCTGAGCGAGGGC
This sequence comes from Novosphingobium sp. UBA1939, assembly GCF_002336885.1. Lineage (NCBI taxonomy): Bacteria > Pseudomonadati > Pseudomonadota > Alphaproteobacteria > Sphingomonadales > Sphingomonadaceae > Novosphingobium > Novosphingobium sp. UBA1939. The sequence continues at coordinate 120,922 of NZ_DDFB01000109.1, forward strand.
GGCTTCGATCTGGGCGGCGGACTGGTTCGCCTGCGCCTCGATGGTACGGACCTTGTCACGCGCCGCGGCAAGCGCGGCCTGCTTGGAGGCAAGATCGGACGCTGCCTGATCGCGGTTCGAGACGAACTGATCCAGCGTCTGCTTCGGTTCCGCGCCGCTGGCGACAAGCGGACGGAAACGGGCGACTTCGCCGTTGAGATAGGCAAGCTGGCGCCGGGCGGCGTCTACTGCCGCCGAGGCTTGCCCCACCGCCGAACGCGCTTCCGCGATGCTGGCGACCGACGCCGCCTGCGTGGCGCGCGCCACCTGCACTTGCGCGTCGGACTGGGCAAGGCGCGTCTGGTAGTCGGTCGGATCGATCTGCACGAGCAGCGTTCCCGCCGCGACCGACTGGTTATCCTTGAAGTTCACCGCCCGGACATAGCCGGACAGCTTGGAGCTCACCGTTACACCGTCCGCTTTCACGTAGGCATCATCGGTTTCCTGGATGAAGCGGCCGTAGAGGCGATAGTCCGTGTAGGCATAGATTCCATAAGCTGCGCCCAGGATCAGCGCGATCAGGCCGATGCGGCGAATGCGCTTGCTGCGTTGACCGTTACCGCTTGGCGCAGCGCCGCTCGGATCGACGCCATTCTCGCCGGGCGTCTCGGGAGCAACCGGGCTGGAATCGCTTTCGCTGGGAGCGGTCATCGTGAGTCCTGACAACAAGGTGTAATGGAACGAAACGGTTTTGTTTCGTGAGCGCAATTGGATTGGAACGCGTCGATTTTCAAGTGCAAGTTCTGCAAGTCGATTGCAAAAAACCGTACGTTCAAACGGTAAAGCGTATTTATTTCATATTTTTATGCGCTTGCAACAAGCGTTCGAGCGCGCGCGGGACGGGCGCGCGAGGCATCGTGCTCCTTCGTGACTTATTTTATCCGGGTAATATTGACCGAGAACATTTACCCGGATAAAAAGCCTCCGACGCAGAAGGAATCCACTATGTCCGACATCACGATTTGCACCGCATTTTGCGGCGCGCGGAAACTGTTCTCCGGCCCGCTGGGCGAAGTCGCCTTGCACGTGAAGCGGGCTCTGGAAGGAGGCGCTGCCGATTCCATCCAGGTTTTCGACGACAGCAGCGGACGGATTGTCGATCTGGACCTGCGCGGCAGCGACGAGGAGATCGTGGCACGTCTTTCTCAACCTGCGCCGGTGTATCGCGGGCGTTACCGTGCCCCAACGGCTTTGTCCGACGCGCTTCCGGCAGGGGAAGGGCAGGCGGGGGAACCGCGTGGACGGGGCCGGCCCCGGCTGGGCGTGGTGGCGCGCGAGGTAACCCTGCTACCCAGGCAATGGGAATGGCTGGCTGCCCAGGCCGGAGGCGCTTCGGCCACCCTGCGCCGTCTGATCGACAGCGAGCGGAAGAAACCCGATACCCGCCAGCAACGGCGCCGCGCACAGGAGGCGGCCTATCACTTCATGCTGGCGATGGCCGGCGACCTGCCCGGTTACGAGGATGCGACACGGGCGCTGTTCGCGGGAGACCTGGGGGCGTTGGAGCGGCATATCGCGGAATGGCCAGAGGACGTCAGGATGCATGTTCTGCTGTTGGTGCGCGCTGATGGCGGTGCGGAAGGATGACGGATACCTCCACCCCTCATTTCGATGTGTCGCCGGCGGCCGGCATGCTGTTCGTCCGGCGCGGGATTGCGGGTAGCGTCGTCATGCTGAACCTGCTGCGGTTTCGCGCCGTTGCGGACTACGCGGCGCATCCGGAACTTGCGCCGGCATCGCCGATCGGCGGACGCGAGGCATTCGGGCGGTACATCGCGCATACCCTTCCGCACCTGCGCGCGAGCGGCGGGGATATCCTGTTCCTGGGGCAGGGCGGCCCGTTCCTGATCGGGCCAAAGTCTGAACGATGGGACATGGCGATGCTGGTGCGCCAGAGCAGCGTTGCCGCGTTCCTCGCCTTTGCCGAAAACGAGACTTACCTCGCTGGCATCGGCCATCGCGTGGCGGCGCTCGAGGATGCCAGGCTGTTGCCGCTGGAGGAAATGTCGCTTCGGGGGCACGCCGTGGCGGGGGCGCTATCGTAAGGGCGACAGCGACGGAGCATCTGTCTCTGTCGTGCCACAGGAATGTGATCGACAGGTTCCGATCAGGCGAGCCATTGATCGACGCAATCAATCAAAGTGGCCGGAATTGATCATTGGAAATTGCGAAGGGGAGTCGCTAGCTCACCCTCGTATCCAGTTTACCAACGACGAATCAGAAGGAAATCGTCTGTCATGTCTCTGATCGGAACCACGCTTAAGCCGTTCAAAGCCGAGGCCTATCGCCAGGGCAAGTTCGAAACCGTTACCGACGCCGACGTGAAGGGCAAGTGGGGCGTGTTCTTCTTCTATCCGGCCGATTTCACGTTCGTCTGCCCGACCGAGCTGGAAGACCTTGCCGACAAGTATGCCGAGCTTCAGGGTCTGGGCGTCGAAGTGTACTCGGTTTCGACCGACACGCATTTTTCGCACAAGGCGTGGGCAGACACCTCGCCGGCGATCGGCAAGATCCAGTACTACATGCTGGGCGATCAGAACCATGACCTGTCGAACAACTTCGACATCCTGCGCGTGGGCGTGGGCCTGGCCGATCGCGGCACTTTCGTCGTCGATCCGGATGGCGTGATCCAGCTCGTTGAAATCACGCCCGAGGGCGTGGGCCGCAATGCGAGCGAACTGGTGCGCAAGATCAAGGCCGCCAAGTACTGGCGTGAAAACCCCGGCCAGGTCTGCCCGGCCAAGTGGGAAGAAGGCGCCGAAACGCTGGCTCCTTCGATCGACCTCGTCGGCAAGATCTGATGGGTTGGGCCGGGCGGGTTTCCCGTCCGGCCACCCTCTCCATCGAGACCTTTCTACCGGAGATCGGCGTGCCCTGCATGATCCGCCCGTCCTGAGCTTTCCCAAGAATTGCCGTTCCAAGGCAGTTCTTGGGAAAGCTCAGGGCTACGGGAACCCAGCGTTTCCCCCGAGCGCCTCCCGCCGTTCATTTCCGCCTCCCGGCATCCGCGCGATCCCGGCGATGCATCCACCTGTCTGAAGAGAACCGCCATGCCTATTCTCGATGCCGCTACCACTGGCCAGTTGAAAGCCTATCTCGGCAACCTGCGCCGCCCGATCGAGTTGGTCGCCAGCCTGGATGACAGTGCCAAGTCGGCCGAAACGCGCAGCCTCGTCGAGGAAATCGCCGCGCAGTCCGACAAGGTGACCGCCCGCTTCGACGGCACGGATGCGCGCAAGCCCTCGTTCGCGATCCGCGCCGACGAAGGCAGGGCGGAAGCGGTCTTCGCCGGCCTGCCGATGGGGCACGAGTTCACCTCACTGATCCTGGCGCTGCTGCACGTGGGCGGCCATCCGCCGAAGGAAGATGCCGGACTGCTCGATCAGGTGCGCGGGCTGGAAGGGCCGCTGCACTTCGAGACGTTCTTCTCGCTGACCTGCCAGAACTGCCCCGATGTGGTGCAGGCGCTGAACATCTTGGCCGCGCTCAACCCGAACGTGACGCACGTCGCGATCGACGGCGCCGTGTTCCAGGACGAGGTGGAACGCCGCAAGATCATGGCCGTGCCGACCGTGTTCCTCAACGGCGAACCGTTCGGATCGGGGCGCATGGACCTGGCGCAGATCGTGGCGAAGCTCGATACCGGTTCGGCGGCGCGGGCAGCGGAAAAGATCGCCGCCAAGGAGCCGTTCGACGTGCTGGTCGTCGGCGGCGGTCCCGCCGGCGCGGCGGCGGCGATCTATGCAGCCCGCAAGGGCATCCGCACGGGTGTCATCGCCGAACGCTTCGGCGGGCAAGTGCTTGATACCATGGCGATCGAGAACTTCATCTCGGTGCCGCACACCGAAGGGCCGAAGCTGGCCGCGCATCTCGAACAACACGTCAAGGAATACGACGTGGACGTGATGAACGTGCAAAAGGCGGTGAAGCTGGTGCCCCCGCTCAATGGCGGGCTGGCCGAGGTGCAGCTTGAAAGCGGCGCCAGCCTGAAGGCGAAGACGGTCATCCTGTCGACCGGCGCGCGCTGGCGGCAGATGGGCGTGCCCGGCGAGGACGAATACCGCAACAAGGGCGTCGCCTATTGCCCGCACTGCGATGGCCCGCTGTTCAAGGGTAAGCGCACGGCGGTGATCGGCGGCGGCAACTCCGGCGTGGAAGCGGCGATTGACCTTGCTGGGATCGTCGCCCATGTCACGCTGATCGAGTTCGACAGCCAGTTGCGCGCCGACGCGGTGCTTCAGGCCAAGCTGAACAGCCTGCCCAACGTGACCGTGATCACCTCGGCCCTGACCACCGAAGTGCTGGGCAATGGCGACAAGGTGACCGGCCTCAAGTACCGCGATCGCAAGTCCGAGGAAGTTCACGAAATCGTGCTGGAAGGCATCTTCGTGCAGATAGGCCTTGTCCCCAACACCGAATGGCTCGACCATTCGGTGGCGCTGACCAACCGCGGCGAGATCGAGATCGACGCGCGTGGCGAGACCAGCGCAGCGGGCGTGTTCGCGGCGGGTGACGCGACGACCGTGCCTTACAAGCAGATCGTTATCGCCATGGGCGAAGGTTCGAAGGCGGCGCTTTCCGCGTTCGATTACCTGATCCGGCATTGATGGAAGCCGTCGTTATGGTGAATGCAAACCGTCGTCCCAGCGAACGCTGGGACCTCGGGCGGCAGGGTTCCACCTAACGACGGTTTTCCTGCAAAGGCCTGAGGTCCCAGCGTTCGCTGGAACGACGTGTGAGGGAAGGGGGCGTGCAAGCAAGGCACCCACCTTTCTACAGCAAATCGCCCCATCGGCCTTGCCGACTCAGGTCCGCCCGGCCACAGCCACGGCGTGAGCGCATCCATCATCATCGGCGCCGACCGGTCCGGCGCCCCTGTCCGGATCGACGTGGAGGAACTGCTGGCGACCCGCCTGCTCGTGCAGGGCAATTCCGGGTCCGGCAAGTCGCACCTGCTGCGCCGGATGCTGGAGGAAAGCGCCGCGCTGGTCCAGCAGGTGGTGATCGATCCGGAAGGCGATTTCGTCTCGCTGGCCGAGCCGTTCGGGCATGTCGTGGTCGATGGATCGGCTTACGATCAGGCCGAGATCGCCAAGCTCGCCGCACGCATCCGCAAGCATCGTGCCTCGGTGATCCTGGCGCTCGACGGGCTGGAACTGGAAGCGCAGATGCGGTGTGCGGCGGTGTTCCTCAACACGCTGTTCGATGCGCCGCGCGACGAATGGTATCCCGCGCTGGTGGTGGTGGACGAGGCGCAGATGTTCGCCCCCGCGGCTGCGGGCGACGTGACCGATGAAGTGCGCCGCCTGTCGCTGGCGGCGATGACCAACCTCATGTGCCGGGGCCGCAAGCGCGGCCTGGCCGGAGTGATCGCCACGCAGCGGCTGGCCAAGCTGGCCAAGAACGTCGCCGCCGAGGCTTCCAACTTCCTGATGGGGCGCACGTTCCTGGATATCGACATGGCGCGCGCGGCCGATCTGCTGGGCATGGAGCGGCGCCAGGCCGAACAGATCCGCGATCTGGAGCGGGGGCACTTCCTGGGGCTTGGCCCCGCGATCTGCCGCCGCCCGGTGGGGGTGCGGATCGGTGAGGTGCAGACCCGTGCGCGCAACGTGGTGCAGGGGTTGATGCCGCTGCCTTCGGCTTCCGGGCAGGACATGGAATCGCTGCTGCTGGCCGAACCGCTGGCAATGGAAGCCCTGCCGCGCGCGCCCGAACCGGAGGCCGAGCCGGTCGAAAGCGGCGAACTGCTCGAACGGATCGAGGGCTATGTGCCGGCCGCGGATCAGGTCGATCCGCCCGCCGAACCCAGCCTGTTCGCGCAAGAGGAAACCGCCGCCGACGTCGCCGCGATCCTGGCTGACATGGCGCTGGAGCCGGACTGCACGTTTCAGCCCGCGGCGCAGCTTTTCCAGGATTTCACCGTGCGCTGCCGGATGCAGCGGCTGGGCGACACGGGCATCGATCTGGCGGCGTTCCGGCGGCGTTTCGCGATGGCGGTGGCCGGCATTGCCGACGATAGCGAGCCGCGCTGGCAGGAAGTGTTGCGCATCGGGCGCGACGTGTCCGACGACCTGCTCGCCCCGTTCCTGGTGCTGGCGCGCGCGGCGGCGGAGGGCACACCATGCCCCGACGACGACAAGCTGGCCGAAGTCTATGGCACCCGTTCGCCGGGGCGCATCCGCCGTCTGCTGGAACATCTCGAACGCAGCGGCCTGATCGTGGTTCGCACCGATTACGGTGGGCGTCGTTCCATCGGCATTCCGGAACTGGGCTTGACTACCGCGCCGATGGCAGCCTGACCCTTCCCTATCGCACGGTAGATGGGACAACGGTGTTTTCGGCATTCGCAAATGCATCCGGATCGTGCTGAAATGACGCGGATTTCGTCCTGTGGACCTGTGTGCGGCGCAAAAGGCTTTGCGTAAAACACTTCGTGACCCTAATGAAACGGCGGTTTTGTTCCGTATCGTTCGTTAAGGATGGCGCGGCTGGAAAGGTATCGGATCGTTGGCTTCGGAAGTGACCATGGCGTCGGGAACAGCGGCGGGGCTGCTGGTTGACGGGATGGACGCCATTCTGGGCGTCCATATCGGAACCGCCAATTCTCTGTTCATCTCGCGGCTGGAACGGCAGCTGGATGTCCTGAAGGTTACGCCCAAGCAGGTTGCCATCCTGTGGCTGACAAACGCCAATCCCGGCGTGAAGCAATCGGACCTTTCGCGCTTCTTCCAGATCGAACGGCCCACGGTTCACCAGTTCGTGCGGCAATTGACCAAGAACGGCTACGTGGTGAACGAGCCATCGAAGCTGGATCGTCGCGCCGGCGGGCTGTGGATCACCGAGGATGGTGAGCGGGTGCTGGAACAAGCGCGCGAGATCATTGCCGCGCACGAACGGGAACTGACTGCCTGCCTTTCGGAAGACGAACGCGCGGAACTGTTCCGTCTGATCATCAAGGTCTGCGCGTCGGCGCCAGCCAAGGACTGAGGACGGACTGCCCGCTTGCGAAGATCGCTGAATAGGGTTTAGGCAACGCAGCCAAGCCGCTGTATCCGTTCATGTGCGGGTCAGCCCCGCCGGGGCAGTTTGGCCACGAAGCTTGTTAGCCAAAAGGCATTTTTGGGGAGTGCGTTGATGAAGTTTGTTGCCGTGATGGCCGGTCTGGCCGCCGTTGGTATCGCCGCGTCGGCTGCATCGGCTGCTCCTTCCGGGCCTGCTGGTGACGCGGCGCGCGGTCGTACCGTGTTCGCCCGTTGCGCTGCCTGCCACGATCTCAATACCGGTGCCACGCGCCTGGGACCGTCGCTGAAAGGCATCGTCGGCCGCAAGTCCGCCGCAATGGCGAATTTCAACTATTCGGCGCAGATGAAGGCCAAGAACGTGACGTGGAACAAGACCACGCTCGATGCCTTCCTCACCTCGCCCACCCGTTACGTGCCGGGCACGCGCATGGCCTTTGCCGGCCTCCCCAATCCGCAGGATCGCGCGGACCTGATTGCCTATCTGCAACAGGCCGCGCGCTGATCCATCGAGGAATGCCTGAGCGGCCCGGTGCGTCAGCGCCGGGCCGCTTGCTTTTCTACCCGGTTTGGCTGGTTTGGGCGCGTGTCCCGACAGCGAACGATCGGACGGGGATAGTGCCAGCCGGATTTCAAGCGGCTAAGGCGGGCGCGTGACTGAAGACACTTGGCGATTCTGGGTCGATCGCGGCGGCACCTTCACCGATGTCGTGGCGATTGCTCCCGATGGCGCGTTGCACCGCGCGAAACTCCTGTCCGAAGATCCCGGCCGCTATGACGATGCGGCCGTCGAGGCGATGCGTCGGCTGACCGGCGCGCGCGCAGGGTTTGCCTTGCCCCGCGCCGAACTGCGCCTGGGCACGACCGTAGCCACCAACGCCTTGCTCGAACGCAAGGGCGAGCCGACGCTGCTGGCGATCACGCGCGGGTTTGGCGATGCCCTGCGCATCGGCACGCAGGAACGGCCCGACATCTTCGCGCGAAAAATCGATCTTCCGGCGCCCCTGTTCGCGCAAGCCGTGGAAATCGACGAGCGGGTCATGGCCGATGGCACGGTGCTGGCCGCGCTGGATGAAGATCGCGCCCGCGCCGCGCTGCAATCCGCGGTCGATCACGGGCTGCGTTCCATCGCGATCGTGCTGATGCATGGCTGGAAGTATCCCGCGCACGAGGCCGCGCTCGCCCGTATCGCGGCGGAGGTGGGGTTCGGGCAGATTTCGGTCAGCCATCGCGTGGCGCCGCTGATCAAGCTGATCGCGCGGGGGGACACGACAGTGGTCGATGCCTATCTCTCGCCTGTCCTGCGCCGCTATGTCGCTGGCCTCGAAGCGGGGCTGGGGCCGGCAGTCGCGGCGCTATACATGCAGTCGAGCGGGGGCCTTGCGGCCGGCGAGGCGTTCCACGGCAAGGACGCGGTGCTTTCCGGCCCGGCGGGGGGCATCGTCGGCATGGCGGCCACGGCGAAAGCGGCGGGTTTCGCACAAGTCGTGGGCTTCGACATGGGCGGCACCTCGACCGACGTTTCGTACTACGCCGGCAGCTACGAGCGCGAGGTCGAGGCGCGGGTGGCGGGATCGCGCATCCGCGCCCCGATGATGCGCATTCATACCGTGGCGGCGGGAGGCGGTTCGATCTGCCGGTTCGACGGTACGCGATTCCTGGTCGGTCCGGAATCGACCGGCGCGGTGCCGGGGCCGGCGTGTTACCGGCGCGGCGGCCCGCTTGCGGTCACCGACTGCAACCTGTTGCTGGGCAAGTTGCAGCCCGATCATTTCCCGCATGTGTTCGGGCCGGATGGCAACGAACCGCTCGGTCGCGACGCGGTGGAACGCCGCTTCGCCGAACTGACCGCGCACGTCCACGCGGCCATCGGGCGCGCGGTTTCGCCCGAGGAGGCGGCCGAAGGGTTCCTGCGCATTGCCGTTGCCAATATGGCCAACGCGATCAAGGCGATTTCCGTGCGGCGGGGCCATGACGTCACGCGCGCCACGCTGGCCTGCTTCGGCGGCGCGGGCGGGCAGCATGCCTGCCTGGTGGCGGATGCGCTGGGGATCGATACCGTGCAGTGCCATCCGCTGGCGAGCGTGCTTTCCGCCTATGGCATGGGCCTGGCCGACCGGCGCGCGGTGCGTGAGGCCACGCTGGGGTGCCTGCTGGATGCGGAGGGTGCGGACGCTATCGCCCACAAGGTCGGTCTGCTGGGGGACGCGGCGGAGGCGGAGCTGGTCGCCGGCGATGGCGGGCGGGCAACCTTGCGCCGCGAGGTGACGCTGCATCTGCGGCCGCAGGGGACCGAGAACACGATCGAGGTGGCCCATGCCCCGCTTGAGGCGATGCAAACCGCCTTCGCGGCGGACTGGCAGCACCGCTTCGGCTTCGCGCCCGAAGGGGCGATCGTGGCCGAGGCCGCACGGGTCGAGGCGGTGGCGGTCTCGCGCCATGCCAACGTGTCGGTGGCCGTGCTGCCCGAACGATCCGGGCCACCAGCGGGCACCGTCTCGATGTTCACCGGGGGCGAACGGCATGTTACGCCGCTCTACCGGCGCGAGGATCTGGCCTTCGGTTTCGCGGCAGACGGGCCGGCGCTGATCGTCGATCCGGTATCGACCACGGTGGTCGAGCCGGGCTGGCGCGTGGACGTCGATGCCATCGGCAATCTTATCCTGCGCCGGGCACAGCCGCGCGCGGTGGACCGTGCGGCGGATACCGCGCTCGATCCGGTGCGGCTGGAGATCATGAGCGGGCTGTTCATGGCCGTGGCCGAGGAAATGGGCGCGGCGCTCCAGCACAGCGCTTCGTCCGTCAACATTCGCGAGCGGCTCGATTTCTCCTGCGCGCTGTTCGACCGGGACGGCAGCCTGATCGCCAACGCGCCGCACATGCCGGTGCATCTGGGATCGATGGGCGAAAGCGTGCGCACCGTGCTGGCCCGGCGCGGGCAGGGGCGGGACGGGCGCGGGCTGCGCCCCGGCGATGCCTATGTCCTCAACGCGCCGTATGATGGCGGCACCCATCTGCCCGACGTGACGGTGGTGATGCCGGTGTTTGCCGAAGAGAGCGATGCGGCGCCGGCCTGGTTCGTTGCCGCGCGCGGCCATCACGCGGACATCGGCGGGATCGCGCCCGGATCGATGCCGCCGGGCAGCCGCACGCTGGACGAGGAGGGCGTGCTGCTCGACAACGTGCTTCTGGTGGACGAGGGGCAGTTGCGCGAGGCGGATCTGCGCGCGCGCCTATCGTCCGGGCGCTGGCCTTCGCGCAACGTGGACCAGAACATCGCGGACCTGAAGGCGCAGGTCGCGTCCTGCGCGCGGGGAGCCTCGGAGCTGCGGCGAATCGCCGCGGAGCAGGGCAGGGCGGTGGTCGATGCCTATATGGGCCACGTGCAGGATCACGCCGAGGCCGCCGTGCGCGCGCTGCTCGACCGGCTGGCCGACGGGCGCTTCACCTATGCGATGGACAACGGCGCGCAGGTCTCTGTCAGCGTGGCGATCGATCGCGCGGCCCGCCATGCCACGATCGATTTCACCGGCTCCAGCCCGCAACTGGGCGACAATTTCAACGCGCCGCTGCCGGTCGTGCGTGCCGCCGTGCTCTATGTGGTGCGCACGCTGATCGACGATGCGGTGCCGATGAACGAGGGGTGCCTGCGTCCGCTGACCGTGGTGGTGCCCCAAGGGTCGATGCTGCGCCCGCAAGCGCCCGCCGCCGTGGTGGCCGGGAATGTCGAGACCAGCCAGGTGGTGACCGACGCGCTGTTCGGCGCGCTGGGGGCGATGGCGGGCGCGCAGGGGACGATGAACAACTTCACCTTCGGCAATGCGCGCCACCAGTATTACGAGACGATCGCCGGCGGATCGGGCGCCGGGCCGGATTTCGACGGAACGGCGGTGGTGCAGACGCACATGACCAACAGCCGCCTGACCGATCCCGAAGTGCTGGAAACCCGCTTCCCGGTGCTGCTGGAGGAGTTTTCCATCCGACGCGGCTCGGGCGGGGCCGGCCATCATCGCGGTGGCGATGGCGCGGTGCGGAGAGTGCGCTTTCTCGAAGCGATGGAGGCGGGCATCCTGTCCAACCGCCGGATCGTGCCGCCGTTCGGCCTGCAGGGTGGCGCGGACGGACAAACCGGGAGCAACCGGATCGAGCGGGCGGACGGGCGTGTCGAACACCTGCCTGCCACCGCGTCTGCCGCCATGGAACCAGGTGACGTGTTCGTGATCGAGACGCCGGGCGGTGGCGGTTACGGTCCGCCGGACGAAGTTGTCGTGGATTAGGCAAGGTTTTCTACCGCTGCGATTGACTTTCGCGTGCGAGGCGGTTTTGTGTCTTCATGCTCTCGCAGAAGACGCGCTACACCATCAGGGCCTTGCAGCATCTTGCCGATACCTTCGGACAGGGGCCGGTGCGACTGGATGCGATTGCCGATGCGCAGAACATTCCGCGCAAGTTCCTGACCGTGATTCTGTCGGAAATGGCGCGCGAGGGAATCGTCGTTTCGCAGCGCGGGCGCGAAGGGGGATACGAACTGGCCTTGCCGCCGGTGGACATCCGCTACGGCGACATCATCCGCCTGACGCGCGGCAGTCTTGCGCTGGTGCCCTGCGCCAGCCGCAACGCGCACGAAACCTGCACGAACTGCCTGCCGGAGGCGGAATGCCGGCTGCGCGGCCTGATGCTTCAGTTGCGCGATGAAATGGCGGCGATGCTGGACCGGATCACGCTGGCCGATCCGATTCCGGTGATCCCGCCGTTCGAGGATGCGTGATCGCCAGGCGGTGCGGTTACATCCTGAAACCGGAGCATGCACAACTTCACTTGGCGTTCATGGGGGCGCTGGCTATAGGGCTGCCATGACGTTTATCGCCCATGGCCGCACCCCGCTGCGGATTGCCGTTCTCGCCGCCGCCACCGCCGCCCTTGGGCTGACCGCCGGTTGCGCCGGCGGCGCGCGTTCCAAGAAGGACGTGGCCTATGTCGCGCGGGACGTCGATACGCTCTATATGGCGGCCAAGGAACGGCTGGATCAGGGCAACGCCAAGCAGGCCGCGGCGCTGTTCGACGAAGTGGAGCGCCAGCATCCCTATTCGCCCTGGGCGCGCCGCGCGCAGCTGATGAGCGCGTTCAGCTACTACGCCGCGCGCGATTACGCCAAGGCGACGCAATCGGCTCAGCGCTTCCTGTCGATTCACCCCGGCAACAAGGACGCGCCCTACGCCTATTACCTGATCGCGCTGTGCTATTACGAACAGATCAGCGACGTGACGCGCGATCAGAAGATCACCTTGCAGGCGCAGACCGCGCTCAACGAAGTGATGCGCCGTTTCCCGAATACCGATTATGCCACCGATGCGCGGCTGAAGATGGACCTGGTGAACGATCACCTTGCCGGCAAGGAAATGGAGATCGGCCGCTTCTACCAGCGCAGCGGCAAGTGGCTGGCGGGCACCCTGCGGTTCCGCGTGGTGGTCGACAAGTATCAGCAGACCAGCCACACGCCCGAAGCGCTCTATCGCCTGGTCGAAAGCTATCTGGCCCTCGGCGTACCGGAAGAAGCGCAGAAGGCGGCGGCGGTGCTGGGCAACAACTATCCCGGCAGCGAATGGTATCAGAAGGCCTATCGCCTGATGAACAGCAAGGCCCCCGGCGCCAACGCGGCCTGATCGCGATCCGTAGCGGGTGAGCCCGCCCCGGAGCCTTGCTCAGTCCGGAACGTAGACCGGTTTGCGCTTTTCGAGGAAGGCGCGCAACCCTTCTGCGAAGTTCGGGCTGCTCGATGTCATGATCTGGTTGCGATTCTCGATCGCCATCGCCGCTTCGAGGCTGGGGGCATCGACCGCGAGGTTGAGCCCTTCCTTGGTCATGCGCAGGCCCTTCGGCGAAGCCATCAGCATTTCATCGACATAGCTCTGTGCCGCATCGGCCAGCCGTTCGTCCGGCACCACTTCCGAAACCAGCCCGGTCGCCAGCGCGCGTGGCGCGTGGATGAAGCGGCCGGTCAGCATGAGTTCGGACGCCACCGAAACGCCGACGAGGCGCGGCAGAAAATAGCTGACGCCCATGTCGCACGAGGACAGACCCAGGCGGATGAAGGCGGCGTTCATGCGCGCGCTTTCGCCAGCGATGCGAATGTCGGACGCCAGCGCAAAGGCGAAACCGCCGCCACAGGCCGCGCCCTGGACCAGCGCGATGATCGGCTGCGGACAGCGTCGCATCTTGACGTAGACATCCGCCAGATAGCCCTGGAAGCCGAAGCCGCCGCCAAAGGGAATGGCGGCGCGTTCGTCCTCGCTGCGCTCCTTGATGTCCAGCCCGGCGCAGAACGCCCGGCCAGCTCCGCGCATCACCACGATGCGCACGGAGCCATTGTTGTACAGCCCGCCGAAATAGGCGTTGAGTTCGCGCACCATCTCCAGCGAGATGGCGTTCATGGCCTCGGGCCGGTTCAGCGTGAGCCAGTCGACCGGCCCGCGGCTTTCGACAGTGATGGTGTTGTAGTGTTCCGCCATGAATTCGAATCCTCTCTGCGGTGAAGCGTAGAGGAAAGGGTGGGCATCATGGAAGAGGGGGGAGCGCGTCTTTAGAGCGCCCCCCCTTCCTGGGGATGCGTCAGGCGAAGGCGGGAACCTGTTGCTGGTGCGCCTCGGTCAGTGCCGTCAGGAACTGGTCGGTGGCCCGGTCCCAGCTGTAGCTTGCGCCATGGACAGCGGCACCCAGCCGGTCACAGCGCAGGGCGTCGGCGATGGCGTGGTCCAGATTGTCGCGCAGAGCGCCCACCCGCATGGGAAGGTCGCCGCCGGGGCCGTGGCCGTCCACTCCCACGATGTCGAGCGGACCCGGCACGGGGAAGGCCGCCACCGGCAGGCCGCAGGCCAGCGCTTCGATCATCACGAGGCCGAAGGTATCGGTACGGCTGGGGAACACGAAGACTTGCGCCGAGCAATAGGCCCGCGCCAGCTGCTCGCCCGCCAGCGCGCCCAGGAAGGTCGCTTCGGGGAAGGCTTCGCGCAGGCGGACGAGATCGGGTCCGTCGCCGACCACGACCTTGCTGCCGGGGAGCGTGCTGGTGAGGAAGGCTTCCAGGTTCTTCTCGATTGCCACGCGCCCGACGTAGAGCATCACCGGGCCGGGAAGCGCGGCCATTTCGGGCAGCGGATCGTGCTGCGGATGGAACAGCGAACGGTCGATCCCGCGCGACCACAGGCGCGCGCGGCCGATGCCCTGCGCCGCCAGTTCGCCCGCCAGCGTGGGCGTGGACACCAGCACGGCGCGCGAATGGTTGTGGAACCGGCGCATCACCGGCCAGAAGTGCGAGGCGTCCAGCCCGGTGCGCACGGCCGCATAGTCCGGGAAGCGGGTGTGGAACGCGGTGGTGAAGGGCGTGCCGGTGCTCTTGCACCAGCCGCGCGCGCTCCAGCCGATCGGGCCTTCGGTGGCGATATGGACGACATCGGGCGCGAAGTCCTTCAACGTGCGCCGCGTGCCGAAGCGCGGGGCCATCGCCAGCCGGATCTCGCTGTAGCCGGGCAGGGGCAGCGTGCGGAACTGGCTGGGCGTTATAAGCTCGACCTCGTGCCCGCGCGCATTCAGGCGATCCACCGTGGTGGACAGGGTGCGGACAACGCCGTTGACTTGCGGGTGCCAGGCATCGGTGCAGATCGCGATCCTCATGCCGGTTCCTCCTCGCGCGCGGTGGACGGGGCGGGATGCTTGCCTTGCTTCATCTCCGCCTCGCGCGTTTCCGCCGCCCAGTCGACGATGGAGATCGCGCCCTGGTGGTCTTCCACCAGCGCGGTGCAGCTTTCGACCCAGTCGCCATCGTTGTAGTAGGTCACATCGCCGATCTGGCGGATCTCGGCGCAGTGGATGTGGCCGCAGACCACACCGTCCACGCCCTGTTCGCGCGCCGCGTGCGCCACGGCTTCCTCGAAGTCGCAAACGAACTGGACCGCGTTCTTCACGCGTTTCTTGAGGTAGGCCGAAAGCGACCAGTAGGGCAGCTTGAACTGGCGGCGCAGCAGGTTGAACCAGCGGTTCGCGCGTAGCAGAAACTCGTAGGCCTTGTCGCCCAGGAACGCGAGCCAGCGGGCATAGAGCACCACGCCGTCAAAGCCGTCGCCATGGGTAACGAGCAGGCGACGCCCGTCGGCGGTGGTGTGGATCGCCTCCAGCGCCAGTTCCACGCCGCCGAAGCTCATACCGGCGTAAGGGCGCAGCATCTCGTCATGGTTGCCCGCGATCAGCACCACGCGCGTGCCGCGGTGCGCCATCTTGAGCACGCGGCGGATCACCTCGTTGTGGGCATCCGGCCAGTACCAACCCTTTTTCAGCCGCCAGCCATCGACAATGTCGCCGACCAGGTAGAGCGTTTCGCATTCGATGGAGGCCAGGAAATCCAGCAGCATCGCCGCGTTGCAGCCGCGCGTGCCCAGGTGGATGTCGGAAATCCATACCGTCCGGACCTTGCGCTTGGGCCGGAAGCCGCGTGGTTCGGGCAGGTCGAGCCACGCCGGAACGGAAGTGGCTAGTTCGGTGACCGTCTGGAACGTGGACCGGAACGCTGGCTTGGCTTGGCGTTGCTTGGGCATGGCCGTGCCTCCTTTGCGGTTGTTTTCAGCGAATCCCTTGCCCCAATCAGGTTGCGGGTGTGTGGCGCGGTGTCACAGGGCTGAAACAAGCCGTGAACGGATGGTGACGGCGCGTTTCCGAACGGCTAAGAACACTCGCCCATGCTGACCGGACTATCCATCCGCAACATCGTGCTGATCGAGGCACTGGACCTTGCGTTTCCAGGCGGACTCGGCGTGCTCACCGGCGAGACCGGCGCGGGCAAGTCGATCCTGCTCGATGCGCTGGGGCTCGTGCTGGGCGATCGGGCCGATGCCGGCCTTGTGCGCGCGGGCGAGGATCAGGCAAGCGTGACCGCCACGTTCGAGTTCGATCGCCTGCCCGATCCGATCCGCCATGCGCTGGCCGAAGCGGACGTGGAGATCGAACCGGGCGAACCGCTGATCGTTCGCCGGCGGCTGCGCGCGGCGAGCGGCGATGCCGGGACCGGAACTGGCGGGGGCAGCAAGGCGTTTATCAACGACCAGCCGGTGGGCGTGGCGCTGCTGCGCGAAATCGCGCCGGCGCTGGTCGAACTGCACGGGCAGCATGACGACCGGGGGTTGGTGAACGCACGCGGGCACCGCATGTTGCTGGATCGCTATGCCCGCGCCGATACCGGCGCCGTGGCGGCCGCCTGGGACAAGTGGCGCGGTGCCGAAACCGCGCTCGCGACCGCCAGGGCGCGGGTGGAAGCGGCGATGGCGGAGCAGGATCTGTTGCTCGCCCATCTTGCGGAACTAACCACGCTGGCGCCGGTGATCGGCGAGGAGGAAGACCTCGCGCTGCAGCGTGCGGCGATGCAGAAGGGCGAGCGGCTGTCCGGCGATCTCGCCGAATTACAGCATTTGTGGGCCGGGTCCGATTCCGCGCTGGCTTCGTTGCGCGCGGCGGCGCGGCGGCTCGATCGCATCGCGGCGGAGCATCCGCTGCTGGCCGAAGCGCTCGAGGCGCTGGACCGCGCCGTGATCGAGGCGAGCGAGGCGGAGGACAAGCTCTCGGCGGCGGCGGAAGCGCTGGCGCATGATCCGCAGGCGCTCGACCGGATCGAGACGCGGCTGTTCGACCTGCGCGGCGCGGCGCGCAAGCATGGCTGCACGCCCGATGAACTGCCCCACCGGATGCACGAGATGCGTCTGGCGCTCGATGCCATCGAAGGCGGCGAAGCGCAGATCGGCGCGTTGCAGCGCACGGCGCAGGAGGCGGGGCTGGACTATCGCGCCAAGGCCGAAGCGTTGTCCGTCACCCGAGCCGATGCCGCGCGCCGGCTGGACAAGGCGGTGGCCGCCGAACTGGTGCCGCTGAAGCTGGACGCCGCCCGGTTCCATACCGCCGTGATCCGCCTGCCCGAAGACCGCTGGGGGCCGGGGGGTATCGACGCGGTGGAATTCCTGATCGCGACCAACCCCGGCGCGGATTTCGCGCCGCTGGGCAAGATCGCCAGCGGCGGCGAGCTTTCGCGCTTTATCTTGGCGCTCAAGGTGGCGCTGGCGGAGGAAGGCGGCGCGGCGACGGTGATCTTCGACGAGATCGACCGGGGCGTGGGCGGCGCGGTTGCCAGCGCGATCGGCGAACGTCTGGCACGGCTGGCGCACAATAACGGCCGGGGCGGCGGACAGCTTCTGGCGGTCACGCACAGCCCGCAGGTCGCCGCGCGCGGCAACGCGCATTACCTGATCGCCAAGTCCAGCCAGGGCGTCGTGACGCGAACGTCCGTGGTGCTGCTGGACGCCGCTGGCCGGCAGGAGGAAATCGCGCGGATGCTGTCCGGCGCGGAGATCACCGCCGAAGCGCGGGCGCAGGCCGACCGGTTGCTGGAGCAGGCGTGATGTTCGTCAGCCGGCGCACGATGATCGGCGGTGCCGCCGCCGCCATGTTGCTGGCTGGCCGGGCGTGGGGAATGGAAGCGCATACCATGGAAGAAATCGACGAATCGCAGGTCTATGGCCTGATCGGGCAGATGAAGGCCGCGCCCGGCCGCCGTGACGAACTGATCGGCTATCTGATCGAGGGAAGCGCGGCCATGCCGGGCAATCTCGGCTATCGGGTGTGGAAGGACCGCGCGGATGCGGACGCGATCTGGATAACCGAAGTGTGGAAGGACGAAGCTTCGCACAAGGCGAGCCTGAAACTACCGCAAGTGCAGGAAGCCATCCGCAAGGCGCGGCCGATCATCGCGGGTTTTGGCGCGCGTGCCGAAGTGTCGCCCGTTGGCGGAGCGGCGCCGGAATGACGGCGCATCCGCTTGACCGGCCGGTGTGGAACTCGCTGCGCGGCCGTCTGTCCGCGCTTGCGTCCGGGGATGACGCCGTGGTCCGGATCGATCCGCGCTACGGGCCGTTCGCGGCCTGCGCTCCGGGGCGGAACGATGCGCTTGCCGGGGTGCTGGGGGAGGCCGGAGAGGAAATCTGGCTGGTGGAACCTGAACTGGTCGAACCCCCAGCGGGAATGGTGGTCATGCGCACCGCGCCCCTGCTCCAGATGGTGGCCGATAGTCCCCTGCCTGAGGCCGGGCACGATGACGGGATCACGGTGCTGGGGGCGAACGATGCTGCTGACATGGCGGCCATCGCTACCGCCACCGCGCCGGGGCCATGGGGCACGCTGACGCACCGCTATGGCACCTTTTACGGAATCCGGCGGGAAGGGCGGCTGATCGCCATGGCTGGCGAACGCTTCAAGCCCGCCGACGGTTTCGCCGAGTTGAGCGGGGTCTGCACGTATCCCGAATTTCGCGGGCAGGGGCTGGCGCGCCGGTTGATCCTGCGCGTGATGATGGGCTTTGCCGCGCGGGGAGAAACACCTTTCCTGCACACTTATGCGGCCAATGCTGGGGCGATCGCGCTTTATGAAACGCTTGGTTATCGGGCGCGGCGTGAACTGATGGTGACGGTGCTGGGGAAGGCCGCATGAGCGTGGAAGGCATGAGCGAGGCCGATGTCGCCAACGAACTGATGCGGCTGGCGCGCGCCATCAATCGCGCCAACAAGCTGTATCACGCCGAGGACGCGCCCGAGATTCCCGACGCGGAATACGATGCACTGGTGCGCCGCAATGCCGAACTGGAAGCGGCGTTTCCGCACCTGGTCCGCGCCGACAGCCCGACCAACGCGGTCGGGCACGAAGTCAGCGCTTCGCCCCTGTCCAAGGTGGCGCACGAGGTTCGCATGATGAGCCTCGACAACGCGTTCTCCGACGAGGAAGTCGCGGAATTCGTCGCGCGCGTGCGGCGCTTCCTGGCGCTGCCGGAGGACGCGGAAGTCGTGATGACCGCCGAGGACAAGATCGACGGGCTATCGTGTTCGCTACGCTACGAGAACGGGCATCTCGTCCGCGCCGCCACGCGCGGCGACGGGCAGGTGGGCGAGGACGTGACCGCCAATGTCGCGCATATCCGTGACATTCCTCAGGACCTGACGGGCGACGGGCTGTTCGACATCCCCGCCGTGTTCGAGATCCGCGGCGAGGTCTATATGGCCAAGGCCGATTTTCTCGCGCTCAATGCCGCACAGGCGGAGAAGGACGAGAAGATCTTCGCCAATCCGCGCAACGCTGCCGCCGGCTCGCTGCGCCAGAAGGATGCGAGCGTCACCGCCAGCCGGCCCCTGCGTTTCCTGGCCCACGGCTGGGGCGCGGCGAGCGCGGTGCCGGAACAGACGCAGTTCGCGATGATGAAGCGGATCGAGTGCTGGGGCGTGCCGGTTTCGCCGCTGCTGGTCCGTTGCGGCAGCACGGCCGAGATGCTGGCGCATTACCGCGCGATCCAGCAGGCCCGCGCGGACTTGCCCTATGACATCGATGGCGTGGTCTACAAGGTNNAGACCACGCTGGAGGCGATCGACATCCAGGTGGGCCGCACCGGCAAGCTGACCCCGGTGGGGCGGCTGAAGCCCGTGCTGGTCGGCGGCGTCACCGTCACCAACGTCACCCTGCATAACCGCGACGAGATCGGCCGGCTGGGCGTGCGCGTGGGTGATCGCGTGGTGCTGCAGCGCGCGGGCGACGTGATCCCGCAAGTGGTCGAGAACCTGTCGCGCGACGAGCCGCGCGAGCCTTATCACTTTCCCGATCACTGCCCCGAATGTGGCTCGGAAGCCGTTGCGGAGGAAGGCGAGGTCGATGTCCGGTGCACCGGGGGGCTGATCTGCCCGGCGCAGCGCACCGAACGGCTCCGGCACTTCGTCAGCCGCGCCGCGCTGGATATCGAGGGGCTGGGCGAGAAGACGATCGCGGAGTTCTTCGCGCTCGGCTGGCTGGAAAGCCCGGCCGACATCTATCGCCTGCGCCAGCGCCGCGACGAGATCGTTGGGCGCGAGGGCTGGAAGGACAAGTCTGTCGATAACCTGTTGATGGCGATCGAGGCCAAGCGCCAGCCCGACGCCTCGCGGCTGCTGTTCGGCCTGGGCATCCGCCACGTGGGCGCGGTGACCGCGCGCGACCTGCTGAAGCGGTTCGTGACGCTGCCGAAGCTGCGGGCGGTGGTGGAGCGGGCACATGCTCCCTTCGCGCCGGCGCAGCCGGACGCGGAAGCATCCGATGCCCTTTCGCCAGAAGTGCTCGAAGCGAGGGCCGAGTTGCTGTCCATCGATGGCGTGGGGCCGGTGGTGGTCGAGGCGCTGGGCGATTTCTTCCACGAACCGCACAACGTGGCGGTGTGGGACGATCTCCTGTCCGAAGTCTCGCCGCCAGACTATGTCGTGGAAACGAAGGACAGCGCCGTCGCCGGCAAGACCGTGGTCTTCACCGGCAAGCTGGAGACGATGAGCCGCGACGAGGCCAAGGCGCAGGCCGAGGCGCTGGGCGCGCGGGCGGCGGGGTCTGTGTCCGCCAAGACCGACCTGATCGTGGCCGGGCCGGGCGCGGGCAGCAAGCTGAAGAAGGCGGCCGAACTCGGCATAGAAGTCATCGACGAGGCGGCCTGGGCCGACATCGTCCGGAACGCGGGATAAGGATCATGGCCTGGCATACCTGGTGGCTCTATGCGGTCACCGTTTTCTTCGTGTCGGCCACGCCGGGGCCGAACATGCTGCACGTCATGGCGCGCAGCGTCGAACTGGGGCTGGCGCGGTCGTTCGCGGCGATGGCGGGGTGCTTCATCGCGGTGTTCGGCCTGCTGACGGCGTCTGCGCTGGGGCTGAGCGCGCTGCTGCTGGCGATTCCGGGCCTGTTCACCGTGCTGCGCTACGCCGGCGCGGCCTATCTCGTGTACCTCGGCTACCGGTCGTGGACGGCCGATGATGCCGCCATCGATATCGGCGAGGGCGAGGTCGATCGCGGCCTCTCGACCTGGCGCGTGTTCCGCACCGCTTTCGTCATCGGGATCAGCAATCCCAAAGCGCTGCTGTTTGCGGCGGCCTTCCTGCCGCAGTTCATCGATGCCACGCAGCCCAAGCTGCCGCAGTTCGGCGTAATGGTGCTGACGTTCTCGGTGATCGAGATTTCGTGGTACTTCGTCTATGCGCTGGGTGGACGGGGCATTGCCGGGTTCCTGACGCGGCCGGGACTGAAGAAGGCGTTCAACCGCCTGACGGGCAGCATCTTCGTGGCCTTCGGGTTGGCGCTGGTGGGATCGCGCGCGTGACGATCGAGGAACTTGCCGCGATCGGCGCCGAAGCGGGGGCGCTGCTGAAGGCGCGGGGCGAGACGCTGGCCGTGGTCGATGGCGCGACGGGCGGCTTGATGTCGGCCGGGCTGCTCGCCATGCCGGACGCTTCGGCGTTCTTCCTGGGCAGCGGCGTGGTCTATACGCTGAAAGGCCGGCGGATCGTGCTGGGGCACGAGCCCGGATCGCTGCGCGGGCTGACCTCGGCCACGGAAAGCTATGCGCTGGCGCAGGCGGACCTGATCCGCAAGCGCTATGGCGCGGACTGGGGGCTGGCCGAGACCGGCGCGGCGGGGCCGGGCACGCACCCGCTGGGCGTGCCGTCGGGCACAAGCGCCGTGGCCGTGGTCGGGCCGGGCGTTTCGGCGTCCGCCATGGTTTCGACCGGCAGCGAGGAGCGGCTGGCCAACATGACTGCTTTCGCCCGCGCGGGACTGATGCTGCTGCACGATACGCTGGCGGCGCGCTGAGCTACCAGCGCTTCGACCATTCGGGCAGCGCGCCTACGTGGCTTTTGCGCACCGCGCCACCCTGCCGGCGGCGCAGCCACAGGATCGACCAGTCGCCCCGCACCAGGCGCGCGGCAAGGCGCAGACCGGCACGGCGATAGGCGGCGCGCACCGCCGGTTCCTGCGTTTCGAGCAGACCGGCCAGCAGCACCGAGCCGCCGGGGGCGACCGCGCCGGCGAAGGCGGGGGCAAGTTCGGTCAATGGCCCCGCCAGGATATTGGCGATGAGCAGGTCATAAGGCGCGCTGGCGGCGAGCAGCGGGTGATCCATCCCGGCGGCGACGACCATGGTCAGCGCGCCGGAACCATCACCAATCGCCACGCCGTTGCCTTGCGCGTTCTCGAGCACCACCGGCGCGCAGACCGCATCGATATCGCTGGCGATGGTGCGCGCGGACGGCCACAGGTGCATCGCGGCGAAAGCGAGCAGGCCAGTGCCGGTCCCGATGTCGGCCAGATTGCGCACGATCGTCCCTTGCGCCTTCATGTGCGCCAGCATGGCGAGGCAGCCGGCGGTGGTGGCGTGCTGGCCGGTGCCGAAGGCCTGGCTGGCGGGAATCACGAAGTTGCGGATGCCCGGCTCCGCGCGCGGCGGATATTCGGGCGTGTGGACGTGGAACGGGCCTTCGTCGATCGGCTCGACCCCGGCCTGGCTCAGCGTGACCCAGTCCTCGTCCGGCAGTTTCTCGATCAGCAGATCGGGTTCGGCATCCGCGAACAGCGCGGTGATCGCCGCCTTGTCCGCGCGCCCCGGCTTGCGCGGAAGCCACGCTTCGAGCTGCCAGTCCTCGGGCTTGTCCTCGGCGATCTCGCTGCCGGCGATGACGATGTCGGCGTCCCAGTCGAACACGTCCTCGTGCGCGGTGAGCGCGGCCTGGATGACGGGACGCGGCGCGTAAACGGTGATTTTCCAGCTCATGGTCGTGGCGTCGTGTCCTTCAGGGCCTTGTTCAACCGATCCTGCGCCCCATCGACCAGCACACGGCAGGCGCCGGGATCGCGCAGCGGCGCTTGCCCGGCCATCCGTTCGATCAAATCGCTGGCCGACGGGTGCGGGGTGAGCAGGATGCCGCAATCCCACGCGCGCACGCGGGCGAAAGTGCGGCGGAACATGGCCACGCGATCAGGGTGATCCGCGAAGCGGTAGCTGCCCAGCGGCAGAGCGGTCAGGCTGTCGACATAGGTGAAGCGCTGGCAGCCGGCGTTGCCGCCGCAACTGGTCCAGCGCCAGCTGGTCGAACCTTCGGTATGGCCGGGCGTTGCCAGCGCGGTCAGCGCCAGCGGCCCCACGCGCAACACTTCGCCATCGCGCAGCACGCGATCGACGCGGACCGGCGCGAAGGGATCGATGTGGCCGGCCTGCGGATCGGCGGGGCTGGTCTTGCCGCTGGTCAACGCCGGCAGCCCCGCGCGCAGCGCCGCGATCTTCGCGCCGGTGGCGCGTTGCAGCGTGGCCAGGCCGCCGACATGGTCGAAATGCTCGTGGCTGGTCACGATCCAGCGGATCGTGCGCGGATCGACGCCGGCGGCGCGGATGTTGGCAAGGATCGAAGGCGCGGCCTGCTCGGTCACGGCATCGATCAGCACATTGCCCTGTGGCGATGTGAGCAGGATCGCGCTGACCGTGCAGGTGCCGACGTACCACACGTTGCCATAGATGCGCGCGGCGGGCGCGGGATCGGAAAAGCTGTCCTTGCCCTCGCAGGCGGACAGGATCGCCCGCGCCGCCACGGGATCGGCGGGCGCCGGCGCGGTGGCCGCATGGGCGGGGGGAGCGCCGGCTAGCAAAAGGGCGGCAAGGGCAAGCGCTTTAGCGGACATAGCTGGCTCCGTTGGCGTCGATCACCGCGCCGGTCATGCTGGGGGGCGCGTCGAGCGCGCAGAATACCGCGATGGCGGCGATTTCGTCGGGCGTGGCGACGCGGCCCAGCGGAATGTCCGCCAGCAGGCCGGAGCCGCCCCGGCTTGCGAGATAATCGCCCGCCATGGCCGTATCGGTGAAGCCCGGCGTGATCGCGTAGCTGAGGATGCCCTTCGCCGCATAGCCGCGCGCGATGGTCTTGTGCAGCGCCAGCATCCCGCCCTTGGCGGCGGCATAGTGCCAGTGCTCCGGCGAGTCTCCCCGATAGCCGGCGCGGCTGGCGATATGAACGATGCGCCCTGCCACGCCGCGCTCCAGCCAGTGCCGCACGGCGAAGCGCGATAGCTGCGCGGCGGACGTCAGGTTGATCCGCAGCGTATCCTCCCACCCGTCCAGCCAGGCGATGTCGGACCGGTCGAGCGGGTTCGCCTCGAACAGGCCGGCATTGTTGACCAGCACATCGATCGTGCCGCCCGCCTGGGCCAGGGCGGCCTGCCACAGCTGTTGCGGCGCGGAAGGGTCGGACAGGTCGGCGGCCAGCGTTCCAGAGCGGGGTGTGTTGCCATGCCGGATGGCGTGGGCTCCGCGCGCATCCAGGCTCTTGGCGATGGCTGCGCCGATGCCGCGCGACGATCCGGTGACGAGGACGTGGGGGAAGGTCATGAAGTTCCTCTTGCAGTCGGTTTCGTTGCGGTGCAACCGCGTCGGCGCCGAGCGGGGCGAATTGTACTTTGGTCCGCTTGCACAGGTCGGCATTTCGACTAATACCGAATCGCTTCCCGATCGCGGCCCAAAACGCGATCGCCAACCATTTTAGGGGGTTCACATGGCGCAGGCGCGCAGCAACCGGCCGATTTCGCCGCATCTCCAGATCTGGCGTTGGGGTCCGGCCATGCTGGTTTCGATCCTTCACCGCGTTACCGGCAATGGCCTGGCTTTTGCCGGTCTTGGCCTGCTGCTGTGGTGGGTTGGCGCGATCGCGAGCGGTCCCGAAGCCTATGCAAGCTTCCTGGGCTGGGTCTGGACCGGCACCGGCGGCGCGCCGCAATACGTGACCGCCATTCTCGGCAAGATCGTGTTCGTGGGCCTGACCTGGGCGTTCTTCCAGCACCTCGCCAGCGGCGTGCGCCACCTGATCCTCGATATCGGCGCCGGTTACGAACTGCACGCCAATGCGCGCTGGTCGGTTGTCACGCTGATCTTCTCGATCGCTTCCACCATCCTTTTCTGGGCTTTCCTGCTGCTGCGCTAAGCGCCGGCAGGGTCCATTCAAACGTCGGGGATACCATGGGTAACGGAACCTCAATCGGACGCGTCCGCGGGCTGGGCTCCAGCCATCAGGGCGCGCATCACTGGCTGCTCTCGCGTCTGACCGCGGTCGGCAACATCGTCCTCATCCCGTTCCTGCTGGCCAGCCTGGCGCTGCTGCCGGCCTACGATTATGCGACGGTCCATGCGTGGGCGGCGCGTCCGCTCTCGTCCACGGCGCTGATCCTGATCATGATCAACACGTTCTATCACGCGCGCCTTGGCGTGCAGGTGATGCTCGAGGACTACCTGCACGAGGATGCCGGCAAGTTCACCGCCTGGCTGCTCGTCAACCTCGTGCCTTTCGCCGGTGCCGCTTTTGGCATCCTTTCGGTTCTCCGCATCGCTCTCGGGGGCGCCTGATCCATGGCTTCTTCTGCTTCCACCCAGCCCGCCTACAAGATCATCGACCATACCTATGACACGGTCGTGGTCGGCGCGGGCGGTTCCGGCCTGCGCGCCACGATGGGCAGCGCCCAGGCGGGCCTGCGCACGGCCTGCATCACCAAGGTCTTCCCCACGCGCTCGCACACCGTGGCGGCGCAGGGCGGCATCGCCGCCTCGCTTCAGAACAACACGCCGGATCACTGGACCTGGCACATGTACGATACCGTCAAGGGATCGGACTGGCTGGGCGACCAGGACGCGATCGAATACATGGTGCGCGAAGCGCCGGCGGCGGTGTACGAGCTGGAGCACGCGGGCGTGCCGTTCAGCCGCAACAAGGACGGCACGATCTACCAGCGTCCGTTCGGCGGCCACATGCAGAACATGGGCGAAGGCCCGCCGGTGCAGCGCACCTGCGCGGCGGCGGACCGCACCGGCCACGCCATGCTCCACGCGCTGTACCAGCAATCGCTGAAGTACGACGCGGATTTCTTCATCGAATACTTCGCGATCGACCTGATCATGGAAAACGGCGAATGCCGTGGCGTGATCGCGATGTGCCTCGATGACGGCTCGATCCACCGCTTCCGCAGCCACGCGGTCGTGCTGGCGACGGGCGGCTACGGCCGTTGCTACTTCACCGCCACCTCGGCCCATACCTNNACATGGAATTCGTGCAGTTCCACCCCACCGGCATTTACGGCGCGGGCGTGCTCATCACCGAAGGCGCGCGCGGCGAGGGCGGCTACCTCACCAATTCCGAAGGCGAGCGCTTCATGGAGCGCTATGCCCCTTCGGCGAAGGACCTCGCCAGCCGCGACGTCGTTTCGCGCTCGATGGCTATGGAAATCCGCGAAGGCCGTGGCGTTGGCCCGCACAAGGACCACATCTACCTGCACCTCGATCACATCGATCAGAAGGTGCTGGCGGAACGCCTGCCGGGCATTACCGAAAGCGGCAAGATCTTCGCCGGCGTGGACCTGACGCGCCAGCCGCTGCCGGTCGTTCCCACGGTCCACTACAACATGGGCGGCATCCCGACGAACTACCACGGCGAAGTCGTGACGATCGGCGCCGACGGCAACCCCGAAACGGTCGTCCCCGGCCTGTTCGCGGTGGGTGAGGCGGCCTGCGTTTCGGTCCATGGCGCTAACCGCCTCGGCTCGAACTCGCTGATCGACCTCGTGGTGTTCGGCCGCGCCACCGGTCTGCGCCTTAAGGAACTGGTCAAGCCCGGCACCGCGCACAACTCGCTGCCCAAGGACAGCGCGGACCTCGCGCTGGGCCGCCTCGACCACTTCCGCAACGCCAAGGGTGGTTCGCCGACCGCGGAAATCCGCGTGGAGATGCAGCGCACGATGTCGGGCCACGCAGCGGTGTTCCGCACCGACGAACTGATGGCCGAAGGCAAGGTGAAGCTGGGCGAAACCTACCAGCGTATGCAGGACGTTAACGTGTCCGACCGTTCGCTGATCTGGAACTCGGACCTGATCGAGACGCTGGAACTCGACAACCTGATCGCGCAGGCGTCGGTCACCATGCACGGGGCCTACAACCGCAAGGAAAGCCGCGGCGCCCACGCGCACGAGGACTTCCCGAACCGCGACGACAAGAACTGGATGAAGCACACTGTCGCCTGGTTCGACGGCTGGGGCGGCCAGGGCGGCGGCGTGAAGCTGGATTACCGCCCGGTCCACGAATACACGCTGACCGACGATGTCGAGTACATCAAGCCCAAGGCCCGCGTGTACTGATCGATCTTCGCGGACACGCGAACAGCAAAAGACCCCCGGAGCGATCCGGGGGTCTTTTTGTATCGGCCGGAATGTTATCGTCGCCGCGGCGTGGGCTGGACGACTGCGCGCGATTCGTAGCGGGTGCCGTCCTTGCTCTCTTTCGTGTCGCGGCTTTCCGCCTTGCTGTTGCGGTCCTCGGCCTCGCGCGAGGCGGTCAGCCGGGCGACATCGGCGGCGCTGGCAGCATGGGCCGGATAGCGGCAGCCGCGCTGCTGTCCCACGCCCTTGATGAAGGCGCGACGGACGGAACCGGCATAGAGCGCGACCTGCCATTGGCGCTGGTTCTCGTTGGCGCCCGAAATCTCGCGGATGATGCCGCCGAACGGGATTAGCGATCCCACCACCGACTTGGCCAGCGATCCCACGGTGTTGCCGCGTTTTTCGCCCGCAGTCTTTTCCTCGACCACGTCGATGTCGTCGCCCAGCACGGCGTCGAGCCGGCGCACTTCGCCCTGCAGGTCGCTGCACCGGCGCAGGCCGGTCAGATCATAGGGCTTGTCGCGGGCGTTCAGAAGGATGGGCGGAATATCCTCCTTCTTGAGGTTCATGTCCGACAGTGGCTTGGTCACCACGTCGCCGGCGGTCACGTCCTTGGGGGCGACCGCCGTCTGTGCCGAACCGCCGGCCGGGATCAGGCCGACGGTGAGCGTGGCGCAAAGGGCCGCGAGGGAAACGAGGCTTTGTTTCGTCATCGGTAAACTCCCCGGTTTGGAGAGAATACGCCCATTGCCGCTTCGGGTTCCTTAGGGCCTCATTGCCGAAGGTCGGAGAAGGTGTCGCACTGGTCCTCGTCGGCGGTTTCGATGCCCTTGCGCAGCCAGGTCATGCGCTGCGCGGCGCTGCCATGGGTGAAGGCGGCTTCCACCGGACGACGCCCGGCCGCCTTCATCAGCGTATCGTCGCCGATCTGGTGCGCGGCCTTCAGCCCTTCCTCGATGTCGCCCGGCTCGATCCGGTCCTTGTTGAGCCCGGCCCAGACGCCGGCATAGCAATCGGCCTGCAATTCGAGCCGCACCGAGAGTTCGTTGGCGCGGGAAGGATTGCGCTGTTGCAGGCTGTGGACCTGATCCGACAGTCCAAGCAGGTTCTGGATGTGATGGCCATATTCGTGCGCCATCACGTAATCGCGCGCGAAATCGCCGCCCGCGTCCATCTGCTTGTCCATTTCGTTGTAGAAATCGGTGTCGATGTAGATGCCCTGGTCCGGCGGGCAGTAGAACGGCCCCATCGCGCTTTGCGCCGCGCCGCAGCCCGATTGGCCCTGCTGCGAATAGAACACCAGCTTCGGTGCGCGAAACGCGATCCCGGCCTTGTCGAAGCGCGGCTTCCACGTCTTGTTGAGCGAGGATAGCGCGTTGCAGCTTTCGCGGCTGAAGGGGTTGACGGAGCAGATTTCCTGCACGCTGGAGCCGCCGCCCGCCTGCGCCGGGCCGGCGGGAAGGCTCTGCTGCTCCTGGGTCTGCTGCTGGAGCGAGCCGAGCATCTGCGCCGGATCGGCGCCGAACACGAAGACCGCGATCAGCGCGATCACGATAGTGCCGCAGCCGAGCCGCCCGCCCGTGCCGCCGATGACGGGAAAGCCGCGACCGCCGCCGCCGCGCTGATCCTCCACGTTGATCGAATCGTCGAAGTCGTCGAGCCGCATCGTCTTGTCTGCCTGTCCTTTCCGGTCCCGGCTGCCGCTATGGCACAGAAAGGCCTGATCTGGCCAATACCGCGAACGAACCTGCCCAGCGGTGGTTCATCTTTTCAACCCAAAGGAGGAACTTGCGCCGGCTTCGGGCATTTGCCAGCACGGGTCTGCGTTGAAGCGTTTGGGGGCGTCGATGAGTCGTGTTGGCAGGCTTCGGCTGGTTCGGGCGACGGCGGTGGCCGTGGCCGGGCTGTCGCTGCTCAACGCCGCTTCGCCCGTGTCGCGGCGGGACACGCCGCTGGAAGCCGCGCTGCGCGGTCATGTGGTCACGCTATCCAGCGAGGAATTCGGCGGCCGCGAGCCGGGCACCGACGGCGAGACGAAGACGTTGCGCTATCTTGCCCGGCAATGGTTCGACATCGGGCTGGAATCGGGCACGAACAATCCTGGCAGTGCGTGGTTCGCCCCCGTGGAACTGGTGGAGCGCGTGCCGGCTGCCTCGCGCGTGGCGTTCCGCCGCGGGAAACAGCGCCTGGCGGTTTCGCAGGACGGAGCTTTCGTTGTCACGTCCGGCCTGCGCAGCCTGGTGGAGAATGCGCC
>NZ_DDFB01000109.1:150291-152340 GCF_002336885.1 Novosphingobium sp. UBA1939
TGCCGCCGGGGACACCCTCCGCCGCGACCGAGGACCGGCCGGGGCGTCTGCTCGATGCCGGCGCATCGGCGGTGATCGTGGTGCTGGACGGCGATCGGCGCATCGACGAAGTGACGGCCCGCCGTCGGCGCGCGGGCTATGCGCTGGCGGGCGGGCAATTGGGTGGGGACATCGAGGCTTTCGTGACTCCGGCCTTTGCCGGGCAGATGCTGGCGGGTGGCGCCGCGCGCGATGTGGTCGCCCTGCGGCACGAGGCGGCCGCGGCTGGCTTTGTTCCGCGCCTGCTGGGCGTGGAAGGATCGCTGGAGGCGACCAGCACGGAAACGCGCGTGCGGACGCACAACCTGATCGGCAAGATCGAGGGGCGCAATCCCGCCGCCGGCGCGGTGCTGGTGATGGCGCACTGGGATCACTTCGGCCAATGCGGCACCCCGCCGATGCTGTGCCCCGGCGCGGTCGACAACGCTTCGGGCGTGGCGGTGATCACCGAAGTCGCGCGCAGCCTGGTGCGCGGGCAGGCGCGCGGCGCCAAGCCGATGGACCGCGATGTCTATTTCGTCGCTACCACGGGCGAGGAACTGGGCCTGCTGGGCGCGATGGCGTTTGCCGAGAACCCGCCGCTGCCGCTCGACAAGGTGGTGGCCGCCTTCAATGTCGACAGCACGGGGCTGGTGCCGGCCGGGCGGCCGGTCGCGATCGTCGGTCGGGGCATGACCGGGCTCGATGCCGGGATCGGCCGCGTGGTGGCGCGGATGAAGCGCAGGCTGGTGAATGACGATGCCGCCAACGCCTTCGTGCGGCGGCAGGACAGCTGGGCGCTGATGCAGCACGACGTACCGGCGGTGATGGTCAGCAGCAGCTATGGCGATCCCGAGCGGCTCGACCGGTTCATGAAGGAGCGCTACCACACCCCGGCGGACAAGGCGGACCTGATCGAGGTGGGCGGCATGGCCGATGACGTGACGCTGCACACCGAACTGGTGCGCGAATTCGCCGACGCGAAGCGCGTTCCGGCGCCCGGATCGGGCGGCGGTGCGACCAAAGGCGCTACCCCCTAGCGCAAACCGCCCGGCTTGATTACATGGGCCGCCACGATTCTCCCCGGACTGAAAGTGGCAGCACCATGGATATCCCCCTCGGCCTTACCTTCGACGACGTACTTCTGCGTCCCGGCGAGTCCGATCTGCTGCCATCGCAGGCCGATACCCGCACCCGCCTGACCAGCGCGATCTCGCTCAACATTCCGGTGCTGTCCTCTGCGATGGACACCGTGACCGAGGCGGACATGGCGATCGTCATGGCGCAGCTGGGCGGCATTGGTGTGCTGCACCGGAACCTGACCGTGGAGGAACAGGCGGCAGCGGTCCGCGCGGTCAAGCGCTTCGAAAGCGGCATGGTGGTCAACCCGATCACGATCGCGCCCGATGCCACGCTGGGCGAGGCGCAGGCGATCATGCGCGCCAACAAGATCAGCGGCATTCCGGTGGTGGAGCCCGGCGGCAAGCTGCTTGGCATCCTTACCCATCGCGACGTGCGGTTTGCCGACAATCCGGCGCAGCCGGTGCGCGAACTGATGACGCACGAGAACCTGGCCACGGTGAAGCTCGGCACCAGCGGCGACGATGCGCGCCGCCTGCTGCACCAGCGCCGGATCGAAAAGCTGCTGGTGGTGGACGATGCCTTCCACTGCATCGGCCTGATCACGGTGAAGGACATCGAGAAGGCCGTGACGTTCCCCAGCGCCACCAAGGACGCGGCGGGCCGCCTGCGCGTGGCCGCCGCCACGACCGTGGGCGAAAAGGGGCTGGAGCGCACGAAGGCGCTGGTCGAGGCCGAATGCGACGTGATCATCATCGATACCGCGCATGGCCATAACCGCGATGTCGCGCGCGCGGTGGAAGCCGTGAAGAAGCTTTCCAACACGGTGCAAGTGATCGCCGGCAACGTCGCCACGGGCGAGGCGACCCGCGCACTGATCGATGCCGGGGCGGACGGCATCAAGGTGGGCATCGGACCGGGATCGATCTGCACCACGCGCATCGTCGCGGG
>NZ_DDFB01000025.1:0-10732 GCF_002336885.1 Novosphingobium sp. UBA1939
GGTCGGCCGCCGCGCCATCCGCGTGTGCGATCTGGCGCACCTCGACGCGCTCGACGCGCAGCTGGACCGCCTGTGCGCGCACCACGATGCGCTGCGCGCCGGCTTCGGCCAGCCGCCGGTCGACCGCGCCGCGCTGCTCGACGACCTGCGCGGCATTGCGCCGTTCGTGCTCCAATTCGTGCAGCCGGTATGGAAGCGCCTGAAGAAAGTGCGCAAGGCCGGCGCCCGCATCCTGTTCGAAGGCGCGCAGGGCGTGCTGCTCGATGTCGATCACGGCACCTATCCGTTCGTCACCTCGTCCAACACGGTCAGCGGCTCGGCGGCGGCTGGTTCGGGCCTTGGCCCCAACGCGGTCGGCTTCGTGCTGGGAATCGTCAAGGCCTACACCACGCGTGTGGGTTCGGGGCCGTTCCCGACCGAGCTGGAGGACGAAACCGGCCAGCGCCTGGGCGAACGCGGCCACGAATTCGGCACCGTTACCGGGCGCAAGCGCCGCTGCGGCTGGTTCGATGCGGTGCTGGTGCGCCAGTCCTGCGCGATCTCGGGCGTGACCGGCATCGCGCTGACCAAGCTGGACGTGCTCGACGGGTTCGAGAAGGTGAGGATCTGCACCGGCTATCGCCTGCGCGGGAAGGTGCTGGATTACTTCCCCAGCCACGCCGCCGATCAGGCGGAAGTGGAGCCGATCTACGAGGAAATGGACGGCTGGAGCGGCACCACCGCCGGGGCGCGCTCGTGGGCCGATCTGCCGGCGCAGGCGATCAAGTACATCCAGCGCGTGCAGGAACTGATCGAAACCCCGGTCGCGCTTGTCTCCACCAGCCCCGAGCGCGAGGACACTATCCTCGTGCGCGATCCTTTCGTCGATTGAGATGATGCGCCTGCGCCCGTTTCTTCCGCTGGGCTTTCTGCTCCTGGCGGGAGGATCGGCGCAGGCCGTGCCCGACAATCTTCCCGCCGCCGATTTCGTGGTGGTGGAAAAGGGCGCGCGGCGGCTGACGCTGTTCGCCGATGGCCGGCCCTATCGGGTCTATGAAGGCCTGCAACTGGGCGACGAACCCGTCGGCCCCAAGCGTTTCGAAGGCGACGAGCGCACGCCCGAGGGCCGTTACACGATCGATTATGGAAACGATCGCAGCGCTTATCGTCTTTCGCTTCACATCTCCTATCCCGGGCCGGCCGACGTCGCGTTCGCGAAGGCGCATGGGCGTTCGCCTGGCGGACTGATCTTCCTGCATGGGCAGCCCAACGCTCTGCCGATGGGCCGCGTTCCGGGCGACTGGACCGATGGCTGCATCGCGGTATCCAACGCCGAAATCGAGGAAATCTGGTCGCTGGTAGGCGATGGAACGCCGATCGAAATCCGGCCCTGAAGCCCGCCGGACGGGATTGTTGCGCCAAATCCGACCTATCCATTGTTGACCTCGACACGTCGTTGTTCCCTACCTGTTCCAGTCTCGCAGGGCGGAGATGAAGCATGGGGCAGAGCGTTACGCGGTTCGATTACGATGATTCCACGGCGATCCGGTCCGATCGCGCGCGCGCCCCGCTGGCGGTCGCGATCTTTGCCGATCAGCCGTTCCTGCGTGCCGAACTGGCGGAAGATGTCACTGCCGCCGGCTTGCGCGTGGTCCGGTCGCACACGCTTGGAGCGCTTCTCGACGATCCCGAAGATCGCGGCGTCGATGATCTCGTGCTGGTCGATTGCCCTGTCGTCGATGCGGCGGAACTGGCCGCCTTGTCGCGGTTGGATATGCTGGCGGCGCGGGGCGGTGCGCAGGTGGTCGTGTCGACCAGTCTCGATTCGCTGGAAGCGGTGTTCGGTTGCCTCGATCAGTCGCAACCCGATATTCTGGTGGCGCCCAGCCGCGCCGATCGCATGATCGCGCTGGGTCGCGGATTGGCGCGGCGGGGCAAGCGGGTGCGCGAACTGGATGACGAGGATCGGCTGACGCTGCTGCGCCTGACCGAGCAGGTCAGCGAGATCGCGCGCACGCTCGCCCGCTTGTCGGGGGAAGGCGATGCCGATGGAAGCGGTGCAACCGTGGAGGACAA
Source organism: Novosphingobium sp. UBA1939 (assembly GCF_002336885.1). NCBI lineage: Bacteria > Pseudomonadati > Pseudomonadota > Alphaproteobacteria > Sphingomonadales > Sphingomonadaceae > Novosphingobium > Novosphingobium sp. UBA1939. Next base: position 2,056 of record NZ_DDFB01000025.1, read on the forward strand.
GGTTTCCGCGTTTCGTTTCGATGGAGCGGAAGCGGGCGGCGCGCGTGATCGCGACAACGGCCGGCTGGCGCGGGCGACCCGGCCGCCCTTGCCCGATCCGCGCCTGATCCGGCGCATCGCCCGCCAACGCCAGTTGCGCGCCCGGTTCTTTCAAGGAGATCTGTTCGCCGATCCGGCGTGGGACATGCTGCTCGATCTGACCGCCGCGCGGGCGGAACACGCGCGCGTTTCCGTCACCTCGCTGTGCATCGCCTCGGGCGTGCCGCCCACCACCGCGCTGCGCTGGATCGCGCAGATGACCGACGCCGGCCTGTTCCGCCGGGTGGAGGACGATACCGACCGCCGCCGCGCGTTCATCGCGCTGACCGATCGCGCCGCCGATGCCATGGCCCGCTATTTCGCGGAGATCGGGGCGTCCGCGCCCATGGTGTAGAAGGGCCGGGATCTTCCCCTGGCCCGGAACGGATCGTTCGCTGCTCAGAATGCGACGCCGGCCGTGGCGTAAAAGCTCCGTCCCGGTTCGGGGAAGCCATCGACCAGCGCATAGTTGTCGTCGAACAGATTGCGCGCGCCCACGCCCACTTGCAGCCCCTGGCGCACCGTCCAGTCCGCGCGCAGGTTGGCGAGCGCGTGGCGGCCGGTGTCGTAGTACTGCGTGACGGCGGTATTGGCGGTCTTGCGGTCGGAGGCGATGTCGAGGCTGGGCGTGATCCGCAGCGCTGGCACCGGCTTCCATTCGGCGTAAAGGAACGCCTTGTGCGTCGGCACGCCGGTCAGCGCGAACAGCGGTACGGTGACGCCAGCCGCTGGCGTGATGTCGAAATCGCGATGGATGTACGTGTAGTTGGCGCCGACCGAGAGCGTTTCCCCCAAAGCGGCGTTGAGCGCGATTTCGGCGCCATAGTAGGTGCCGTTGCCCAGGTTCTGGCGCTGCGTCGTGCCGGAAGGGAAGCCCGCCGGCCGCACGGCCACGATCGCGTCCTGCACGTCGCTGTAGAACAGCGCGCCTTCCACGCTCACCGGGCCGAACCGGCGCTTGCCCCCCAGTTCCACGTTGGTCGCGCGCTCGGGCTTCAGCGCGGGGTTGGATGCCGCCGTGCCGAACTGCGTGCTGAACCGCTCGAAGATCGTGGGAAAACGCACGCGCGAGGAGACGCTGGCGTTGATCCGCGTGTCGGCGTCGGATTGCCAGACAAGCTGCCCCTGCGCGTTCCAGCCATCGGCGTTCTTGTGCGGATACTGGAATATCCGCGCCGCGCCTCCGCCGGGCGGCGTGCCATATTCCTCCGCCTGTTTCATGTCGCGCCAGTCGAAGCTCGCGCCGGCCACGAAGGTCAGCTTCGGCGTCAGCATCAGCCGGTTTTCCACCGCGATGCTGTAGGTGTCCTCGATATTGGTCTGCTTCGGCTCGGTTGCGCCGGAAGGGAAGCCCTGCTGCCATTCCACGTGCTTGTCGCGCCGGTAATGCACCGCCAGTGTCAGGTGGTCGGCATGGCTCGCGTCCACGCCGAGTTCGGCCGATCCGCCCCAGGCTTCGTCCGCGTAATAGGAGTTGAACGCCCGCCCGAGGGTCTGCTTCGTTTGCGCGGCATCGTCGAACGAACGCAGCAGGTTGTCGAAGGTGTTGCGATAGACGCGCGTCTTCAGCGTCGCCACGTCGCCCAGCGCGGTGGTGGACAGGAAATAGAGGCTGTCGATGTTCCAGTAGGGCCAGCTCCAATAGCGCTGGCTCGACGGCGCGTCGGTAACGTGCAGCGGCGCGTTCTTGGAGCCTTCCTGCCGGGTATAGCTGATCGCGTATTCGTCCGTGGCGTTGGGCGTGAAGCCGGCCTTGACGTTGACGCGCCAGTCCTCGCTGCGGGAAAGGCCGCGATGCCCGCCGTCCTCGGCCGACGTGGCAGTGGGCTTGTAGTCGCTCGACAGGTCCCAGTGGTCCTGGAAATTGCGCGCATAGGAAACCTGCGCATACCACTTTTCGTGCGCGGTGCCGAGCCGGCCATAAACCGTATAGCCGGCATACTCCGCTTCGCGCCCCAGGTTCAGCGTGCCGCGCACATCGCCTTCCAGCGCGCGCGTGGGCTTGCTGGTGACAAGGTTGATCGCCCCGCCGATCGCGCCCGGCCCGTCGAGCACGGAAGGATAGCCCTTGGCCACCTGGATCTGCGCGATGTCGGGCGTCAGGAAGCGGCCATAGTCCAGCCGGTTGTCGGCGGGCAGGTACACGCGGATGCCGTCGATCGACAGCGGCACCTGGAACCGGTCGAACCCGCGCACGAACACCAGCCGTTCGTTGCGCGTGCCGCCGGAATTGGAGCCGTTGACGCCGGGCATCAGGTTGATCGCATCGTCCAGCGTGTTGCGGTTGAACAGGCCGATGGCGGCGGCGCTCAGAGTCTCGCCGCTGATTTCCACGCCGTCGGCGGGCGCGGCCGTCACCACGATCTGGCCCAGCGTGAACGCTTTCGTGCTGTCATCGGCGGGCTGCGGGGCTTCTTCGGCATGCGCCTGGGCGGAGGCGAGCGCGATCAGCGAAGCCGCCACGGCGGGAACGCGGCGCATGGATAGGGCGGACGCGGGAAAGCGGCGCATGGAAGACTCCCTGTTGATCGTTCTTGCGGTTTGCGGCGAAGCCTATATTCAGTGAAATATAGTATGGCAATGCGGGGATCGATCGTGAAGGGATTTAGGGTGGGGTGCGTGCTGCTGGCGTCGATGGCCTCGGCCGGTCCGGTTCTGGCGCAGGAACGGCCGCCGGTCTGCGCGGCGCCGGTGGCGCTGACCGGGGACCTGGCGGCATGGGCCAGCCCCGGCGACCGCACTGCCGCTACGGATGTGGCCGGGCTTGCCGCCGCCACGCTGGCCATCGGCGAGGCCGCGCGGGTGAAGCTGCTGCCGACACCAGCAGTGCGCTATCCGTTGCGGCCTGAAAAGCCGGGCGGATCGGTCAGCTTTGGCGGGCTTGTCCGCCTGCATGTCACCGCGCCGGGCACCTACCGCATCGCGCTGGGATCGGGGGCGTGGATCGATCTCGTGGCCGGGGGCAAGGCGGTCGGCTCCACCGCGCATGGGCACGGGCCGGATTGCTCGGGCATCCGCAAGATGGTCGATTTCCCGCTGACTCCGGGGGACTATACCCTGCAGATCGCCGCGAACGGCGCGGATGCGATCACGGTTCTTGCGGTGAAACTGCCCTGATGCCGTTGGCAAGGCTGGCGGCGGGCTTGCTGGCGCTGACCGCGTTGGTCGCGGCGGGCAAGCCATCGTGGCCGACGGGACTGCCCGTGCCCACCCGGCCTGTGGGAGAGCCGGTCGCGCCACCGGCCATCGAACAGGCGCGGATCGAGCTGGGCCGCCGCCTGTTCTACGATGCCGACCTGTCGCGCGATGGCACGATGGCCTGCGCCACCTGCCACGAACAGAAGCACGCCTTCGCCGATGGCAACCGCACGCATCCGGGCGTTACCGGCGAGCCGGGCCGGCGCAACGTGCCCGGCCTTGCCAACGTGCGCTGGATCGCCCCGCTGACATTCGCCGATCCGGCGCGGACCACGCTGGAAGCGCAGGTCGCGGTGCCGGTGTTCGGCACGCACCCGGTCGAGATGGGCATGAAGGGGCTGGAAGGGGATATCGCCGTGCGCCTTGGGCGCGACGATTGCTATGTCCGCCAGTTCCGCAGCGCCTTTCCGGACGAAGGGGGCCGGATCGATCCCGCCAATGTGGCACGCGCGGTGGCCGCGTTTGAACGGACGCTGGTTTCGTTCGGCAGCGCGTTCGATCGCGGCGCACTGTCACCGGATGCGCGGAAGGGCAGGGCGGTGTTCGCGCGCGCTTGCGCGGGATGTCATGCCGGCCCGCTGTTCACCGACCGGGCTTATCACCGCCTCGATCCGGTCGATCCCGCCGCGCCCGATCAGGGGCTGTTCGAGGCGACCGGCCGGGCCGAGGACCGCGCGCGGTTCCGCACGCCGCCGCTGCGCAACGTCCTGCTGACCGGGCCGTGGTGGCACGATGGCAGCGCGGGCACGATCGACGAGGTCATCCGCCGCCACCGCCGGCCGGTCACGTCGGCGGACATGGCCGCGCTGGTCGCCTTCCTGGGGGCACTGTCCGACCCCTCCTTCACCACCCGCGCCGACCTTGCCATGCCGGACAAGGCCTGCGGCCGCGCGCTTTAGTCCTTCTGAGTGGCTTTGGGCTCGCTGCGCAGTGCGGTGGAAAGCGCGGCGAAATCGGGGCCGCGCGCGCCGGTGTCGACCCTTGCCTGCAACTCGCGGTAATGCGCCAGCACGTCGGTTCCGAACGGGGTGACGCGCGCGCCGCCGCCGTGCGCGCTGCCGGGGGAGGTGATCACCAGCGGTTCGTTCCAGCAGCGGTTCATCACGTCCACCAGTTGCCAGGCGCGGCGATAGCTCATGCCCAGCAGCCGCCCCGCGCCGGAAATCGAACCTTCCCGCGCGATCGCGTCCAGCAGATCGGCCTTGCCCGGACCCATGGCGATTTCCGCGCCGCAGGTGATCTGGATCTTGAGCTTGAGCGCGGTCATGCGGTGAACGTACTCCGCTTGCCGCGGCCTCTCAAGCCGGCGTCACTTGCCCGCCAGCGTATCCGCCAGCAGCGCGTCGGTGCGCGGGCCGGACCAGTCGTGCGCGCCGATCATCCGCCACACTTCCTTGCCATCCTTGTCGTAGAGCACGGTCGTGGGCAGCAGCCCGGTGTTGTAGTGGAAGCCCAGATCGTTCTTGGGATCGAGCCAGGGTTCCAGCCGCGCGAACTTCTTCTCGGCGAACAGCGCCTTGACCTTTTCGGGCTGGCCCATGTCCTGCGAGATGGTCAGCACGCGCAGCTTGCCGTCTTCCTTGGTGGCCAGCTGGTCCAGCATCGGCATTTCCAGCACGCAGGGGCCGCACCATGTCGCCCACAGGTTGACCAGCACCGGCTTGCCCTTGAGGTCGGCGGTGCGCAGCGTCTTGCCGCCGGTGTCGGAAAAGGTCAGGTCCGGGATCGCCTCGCCGCGCTTGCTGATGTCGAGCGTGCCGTTGAACTCGCCCTTGATTTCGCCGCCCGATCCGTCCTTCGCGGCATTTTCGCCCCCGCTCTGCGGTTGCGCTGTCTCCGGGCTTTTCCTATCGCACCCGGCAAGCGTCAGGCCCGCCGCGAGCGTGGCGGACAGGATCAACACCTTTGACGAACGGAAGATGACTGGGATGACGGGCAATTCAGGCTCCAACCAGATGTGGGGCGGGCGTTTCGCCGCCGGCCCGTCGGCGATCATGCGCGAGATAAACGCCTCGATCCCGTTCGACAAGGCGCTGTGGCGGCAGGACATCGCCGCGTCGAAGGCCCATGTCGCCATGCTGGGCGCACAGGGCATCGTCTCGGCAGACGACGCCGCGTTGATCGCCGAGGGGCTGGACAAGGTCGCCGCCGAATACGAAGCCAGCGGCGTGCCCGAGGACTGGGACCTCGAAGACATCCACATGACCACCGAAAGCCGGCTGGCCGAACTGATCGGCGCGGCGGCGGGGCGGCTGCACACCGCGCGCAGCCGCAACGACCAGGTGGCGACCGACTTCCGCCTGTGGGTGCGCGATGCGTGCGAACAGGTCGATGCCGGGCTGAAGGCGCTGCAACTGGCGCTGGTGCAACGCGCCGGCGAACATGCCGACAGCATCATGCCCGGCTTCACCCATCTGCAGACGGCGCAGCCGGTCACGCTGGGCCATCACCTGATGGCCTATTACGAGATGATCGGGCGCGACCGGTCGCGCTTTGCCGATGCGCGCGCGCGGATGAACCGCTGCCCGTTGGGGGCGGCGGCGCTGGCGGGCACCGGCTTTCCCATCGATCGCTTCCGCACGGCCGAGGCGCTGGGTTTCGACGGGCCGACCGACAACAGCCTCGATTCGGTGTCCGACCGCGATTTCGCGCTCGATTACCTGATGGCGGCGGCGCAGTGTTCGCTGCACCTGTCGCGGCTGGCGGAAGAATTCATCATCTGGGCCAGCCAGCCGTTCGGCTTCGTCACGCTGCCCGACAGCCTTTCCACGGGCAGCTCGATCATGCCGCAGAAGAAGAACCCCGACGCGGCCGAGCTGGTGCGCGGCCATTCCGGGCGGATCGCCGGCTGCCTTACCGCGCTGATGATCACGATGAAGGGCCTGCCGCTCGCCTATTCGAAGGACATGCAGGACGACAAGCCGCCGGTGTTCGAGGCGGCCGGGCTGCTCGCGCTGTCGATCGCGGCGATGACGGGCATGGTGGCCGAAGCCGCGTTCCGCACACCGCGGATGCGCGCGGCCGCCGAACTCGGCTATGCCACGGCGACCGACCTGGCCGACTGGCTGGTGCGGCAGGCGAACATCCCGTTCCGCGAGGCGCACCATATTACCGGCAGCGCGGTGAAGCTCGCCGAGAGCCGGGGCGTGGCGCTCGACCAGCTGCCGCTGGCCGATCTCAAGGCGATCGACACGCGGATCGATGAGCGGGTCTATGCCGCGCTGTCGGTGGAGGCATCGGTCGCCGCGCGCGCCAGCCATGGCGGAACCGCGCCGGTGGAGGTAAGGAAGCGCGTGGCCGAGGCGCGCGTGGCGCTGGGGCTGGAGGACTGACGGTATGGAAATGGGCGAGATCAGGCGCCTGCGTCGGGCTGCACCAGTGATCCGCGCCGCGCTGGCGCTGGGCGTGGCCGGGCTTGCCCTGTCCGGCTGCGGCAACCAGCGTCCGCTGAAACCGCTGGCCGACCAGCAATTGCCCAAACCGCCTTTCGGGCGCGAGGACCGTCCGGTGGCCGACGAATTGTTGCGCGCGCCGGTGCAGGCCCGGCCCGAACGCGGCATCGAACCCCGGCAGCGCTCGCAGGAGCGCGAGGACGATCCCTTCGATCTCCCGCCCGAGCAGTAATCTCTCTTTCAAGGCCGAACCATGGACCATTTCGACTATCGCGACGGCGTTCTCCACGCCGAGGATGTGCCTCTGCCCGCGATCGCGCAGGCGGTGGGCACGCCCGTCTATGTCTACGCGCGCGCCACGCTGACGCGCCATGCGCGTGTGTTCCGCGATGCGCTGGCGGTGCTGCCACGCGTGAAGATCGCCTTTGCGGTCAAATCCAACCCCAACCTGGCCGTGCTGCGCGTCCTCGCCGCCGAAGGCTATGGCGCGGATGTCGTGTCCGGCGGGGAACTCGAGCGCGCGCTGGCGGCGGGCATGGCGGCGGACGGCATCGTCTTTTCGGGCGTCGGCAAGACCGAGGCGGAAATGCGCCGCGCGCTGGAAGCCGGGATCGGCCAGTTCAACCTCGAAAGCGAGGAGGAGGGGCTGGAACTCGCCGCGCTCGCCGCGTCGATGGGCACGGTCGCGCCGGCAGCGCTGCGCGTCAATCCGGACGTGGACGCGGGCACGCACGGCAAGATTTCCACCGGCAAGGCCGAAAACAAGTTCGGCGTGCCCTTTGACCGCGCCGGCGCGATCTATGCCCGGCTGGCGGAGACGCCCGGCATCGCCATGCGCGGGCTGGCGCTCCACATCGGCAGCCAGCTGGCGAAGCTGGAACCGCTGGAACAGGCGTTCACCAAGGTCGGCGGCCTGATGCGCGCCATCCGCGCAGGGGGCCATGCGGTGACGCACATGGATCTGGGCGGCGGCGTGGGCGTGCCTTACCGCGAAGGCGAGGTCTTCCCGCAGCCGGCCGACTACGCGGCGATGGTCGAACGCGTCACCCGCGATTGGGACGTGACGCTGATGTTCGAGCCGGGCCGCGTCATCACCGGCAACACCGGCGTGCTGGTGACACGCGTGGTCCGCGTCAAGGAAGGCGCCAGCCATCCATGGGTGGTGGTCGATGCGGCGATGAACGATCTTGCCCGTCCCGCGCTCTACGATGCCTGGCACGATTTCGCGGCGGTCACGCCCGATGGCGAACGCTTCACCGCCAACATCGTCGGGCCGATCTGCGAATCGAGCGATACCTTTGCCATGGCGCGCGACATCGATCGCGTGACGCGGGGCGATCTGGCGGTGTTCCGCACCGCCGGCGCCTATGGCGCGACGATGGCCAACACCTACAATTCGCGCCCGCTGGTGCCCGAAGTGATGGTGGATGAAGGCCGCTGGGCGGTGGTGGCCGACCGCATCGATCCGGCCACGATCCTCGCGGCCGAGCGCGTGCCCGATTTCCTGAAAGGCTGAAGCGCCATGCAATCGCTGCCCCTGTTCCACCGCATCGCCGGCCAGCCGGTTGTCGTGCTGGGGCAGGGCGAGGCGGCGGCGGCCAAGCGACGGCTGGTGCAGCGGGCCGGCGGCGTGGTGGTCGACGATCTGGCGGAGGGCATCGATACCGGCGCGCGGCTTGCGTTCATCGCGCATGACGATGAAGCGGCCGCCCGCGCCGACGCCATCCGCGCGCGGGGCGCGGGCCTGCTGGTCAACGTCACCGACCGCCCGGAGCTGTGCGATTTCACCGTGCCCTCGCTGGTCGATCGCGATCCGGTGCTGATCGCGGTGGGCACGGGCGGGGCTTCCGCCGGGCTCGCCAAGGCGCTGCGCCTGCGGCTGGAACGCTTGCTGCCGCAAGGGCTGGGCGGGCTCGCGCTGGCGCTCCATGCCGCACGCGAAGCGGTGCGCGCGCGCTGGCCGTTGCCGGGGGACCGCCGCCGGGCGCTCGATGCCGCGCTGGAGCAGG
>NZ_DDFB01000069.1:0-17135 GCF_002336885.1 Novosphingobium sp. UBA1939
CGGCACGTTCCGCTGCATCGCCAAGTCGGCGGCCGGCATGCTGACACTTGATCCGTGTGACGAGTTCGGTGAGCGCGGCGCGATCGTCAACACCGCGTCGGTCGCCGCGGAAGACGGACAGATGGGCCAGGCGGCCTATTCGGCCTCGAAGGGTGGCGTCGTTGGCATGACCCTGCCGATCGCGCGCGACCTCATGGGCGAAGGCATCCGCGTCAACACGATCCTGCCGGGCATCTTCAACACGCCGCTGCTGGCGGCCGCGCCGCAGAACGTGAAGGATGCGCTGGCCGCCTCCGTTCCGTTCCCCAAGCGGCTCGGCATGCCCGAGGAATACGCCAACCTCGCGCTCTGCATGATCGAGACGGGCTATTTCAACGGCGAGGACGTGCGGCTCGACGGTGCCATCCGCATGGCGCCGCGCTGATACCAGAACACGGGAAGGGCGCGGCAACGGACGCGCCCTTCCATCCCCGGGAGAGAACGATGACCGGCTATTCGCAGATCCTCCTCGATATCGAGGAGGGCATCGCCACGCTGACGCTCAACCGACCCGAGAAGATGAATGCCTTCACGGGCACGATGATGCAGGAAGTCATCGACGCGTTCGACCGCACTGATGCCGATGACGCGGTGCGTGCCGTGATCGTCACCGGGGCGGGTGATCGCGCCTTCTGCGCGGGAGCGGACCTCACCCCCGATGGCAAGGGCGGGCCGTTCTCCAGCGATGAACAGGTCACGGACCTGTCGGACCCACGGGTGCGCGACAGTGGCGGGCTTTTGACCTTGCGGCTCTACCGGTCGAAGAAGCCGATCATCGCCGCCGTGAATGGCGCGGCGGTGGGCGTGGGCGTTACCATGCAGTTGCCGATGGACATCCGGCTCGCGTCGAAGACGGCGCGTTTCGGCCTCGTTTTCGCGCGGCGCGGCATCGTGCCCGAAGCGGCGTCGAGCTGGTTCCTGCCGCGCATCGTGGGGCTGCCGCAGGCGCTGGAATGGACCATGACCGGCCGCGTGTTCGATGCCGAGGAAGCTTTGCGCGGCGGCCTCGTCCGATCGCTGCACGAGCCTGGCGAACTGCTCGATGCGGCCAGGGGCCTCGCGCGCGAGATTGCCGATAATACCAGCGCCGTGTCCGTGGCCATGACCCGCGCGATGTTGTGGCGCAATGCGGCGGCGGACCACCCGATGGCGGCGCACCGCGTCGACAGCCGGGCCATCTACACCCTGTCGCGCGGCAGCGATGCACAGGAAGGTGTGGCTAGTTTTCTTGAAAAACGCGCTCCCCGCTACCCCGGACGCGTTTCATCGGATATGCCCGCCTTTTATCCATGGTGGGACGAGCCGGACTGGGAATGACCGAGACGAACAGGAAACAGGACACGATGGATACGCCCGGCGCGCGCGAGTTGCTGCTCCAGACGGCTTCCGCGATCATGCGCGAAGGCGATCTGGTGGACATTTCCCTGTCCGAGCTTTCGTTGCGTTCGGGGCTGAACTCGGCGCTGGTAAAATACTATTTCGGTAACAAGGCCGGTCTGCTCAAAGCCTTGCTGGACCGGGACATGGAAGCCATCGTCCGCAGTGTCGATGCGCTGGTGACCAAGGACGACATGGCGCCCGAAGCCAAGCTGCGGCGCCATATCTCCAAGGTCATCGAAACCTTCTACGCCTATCCCTATCTCAATCGCCTGCTGATGCGGCTGGTCCGCGACAGCGACGATGCGGAAGCGAAGAGGATCGCCGCGCAATACCTGACGCCGCTTCACCTCGCCTACGAACGGCTGATCGACGAAGGCGTCAAGGCCGGTGTGTTCCGGCCGATCGATGCGCAGCTTTTCTACTTCACGCTGACGGGAGCGGCCGACCGTTTCTTTTCCGCGCGACTGGTCCTGCGGCACTGCTTTGATCAGGATACGCTGACCGAAGAACTGCGCGACCGCTATCGCGAACATACCATCGACATCATCATGGCCGGTATTCTGGCGCGTTGAAACGCGCGATCACGGGAAGGACCAAGGCAGGCGGGCTGATGCCCGCCTAAAGAAAATGTCGTGCGACCGGTCGGCTTCGCTTGAATTAATGGCATCGCCCTTTTCGCAGGCAACATTGTTTCGCTTGCGAGTCAGGTTGGTTTCATGTGAAGCGATCTTATGGCCGGAAAGCAGACCCGTCTCGATGAGTTCATACCCTATCGCATGGCTGTTACCGCCAATGCGGTAACCGATCTCATTTCCGGCGAATACAAGAACGAATTCGGCCTCAAGATCCCGGAATGGCGCGTGCTGGCGGTGCTGGGTGATGCGGGATCGCTGACCCAGCGCGAACTGGTGCGCGTGACGCTGATGGACAAGGTGGCTGTCAACCGCGCCTGCAAGGTGCTGGAAGATCGTGGGCTGGTCAGCCGCAGTCCCAACGTTGCCGACGGACGGTCGCATCATCTTATGCTTACCGAAGCCGGCCGCGCCATGTACGATCGTCTGTGGCCGCAGGCGCAGGAAATCTACGAGCGGATATTCTCCGCGCTCACCGAGCGCGAGACGCAACGTCTGCGCGTGATGCTCGACAAGCTGCTGAAGGCGGCGCGGGTAATCGAGGGAGAACGCAGATGAAGCTGACTTCGCTACCACAGGGCCGGGACGGCAGACTGATCATCGTCTCCAACGATCTGGCCTGGTATGCGGATGCGGACCACATCGTGCCGACCTTGCGCGATCTGCTCGATTCCTGGGATCGGAACGCTCCGGTGCTGGAATCGCTGGCGATTGAACTCGAACATGGCGCGATCCCGCGCAAGCGGTTTCACGAGCGCGAGGCGGCAGCGCCGCTGCCCCGCACCTTTGCCGCGTTCACCGGTGCGGTCCGGACGTCCAGCGACGATCTGCGCGGCGGCCGTGATCCGCTGACTTTGTCCGGGAGCGGGCAGCCGGCCGAAATCGAGATCGGCCTCGTCGCGGTAACGGGTGACGTGCCACAAGGCGTTTCCGCCGCCGATGCGCTGGCGCGGATCAGGCTGGTTGGGCTGGTTGATGATCTCGTGCTGCGCGGGGCAGAGGGCGCGCCGGCACTGGCGGCGCGCCATTTTTCGCCGGTGTTCGTCACGCCCGACGGTCTGGGTGAGGCATGGCAGGGCGGCCGGCTGCACCTGCCGCTTTCGGTCGAGCGCGGCGCCGAACCGGTCGAGCGGCTTGCCAGCGATGCCGTGTCCGATCTTGGCGCGCAGATCGCACATCTGGCGACCACACGGCGGCTGTGCGCGGGGACACTGGTTGCCACCGCGCCGCTCGGCGTCGTGCCGGTCGCCGTGGGAGAAACGATGCGGATCGAGGCGCGCGATGCCAAGGGACGTGCGGTGTTCGGCGCGATCGAGCAACAGGTCGTGCGCTTCTAGCCCGCGTCGTCCCAGCACAAGCTGGGATCTGGGGCGGCTGCGGGAAAACCTTCGGCAGGTTCGGTCCAGCGTCACGAGATCCCAGCTTGCGCTGGGACGACGCGGTTTGCGGACGCTTACTTGCGGTTGATGAAGTTGTCGCTGATCGAACAGGCCGCCGGCCCAAGGATCACGATGAACAGCGTCGGCAGGATGAACAGGATCAGCGGCACGGTCATGATCGCGGGCAGGCGCGCGGCCTTTTCCTCGGCGCGCATCATGCGTTCGTGGCGAAACTCGGCGGACAGCACACGCAGCGCCGATGCCAGCGGCGTGCCGTAGCGCTCGGTCTGGATCATCGTGGTGGTCACGCCCTTCACCGATTCCAGGTTCACGCGATAGGCCAGGTTCTCGAAGGCCTGCCGCCGCTCGGTCAGGAACGACAGTTCGATCGCGGTCAGCGCGAATTCATCGCCCAGTTCGGGATAGGCGCGGCCCAGTTCGCGCGCCACGCGATTGAATGCGGCGTCGACCGTGAGGCCGGCTTCGGCGCAGATGACCAGCAGGTCCAGCGCATCGGGCAATCCCTTGCGGATTGCGGAGGTGCGCTTGCCGATGAGGTTCTGCACGAACAGGTCAGGCCCCTTGTAGCCCAGTATCACGATGACCGCGAACGCCATGAAGCGCTTGAAGCTGCCCCATTCGGGGAAGTAGTTGATGCCGTAGATCACCAGCGCGGCGATCAGGCCCAGCACGATCGGTCCGATCATGCGGCCAAGGATGACCGCGACGGCCCATTCCTTCTTGCGGATGCCGCCTTGCGCCAGCTTCTGCTGGATGGTCGCAAGCTGGCTGTCCTGCAGCACGCTCATCTTTTCGAGGAACGTGCGGATGATATCGGTCGTCTCGTTGCGGTGGACGATGCTCGCACGCTTGCGCGTGTTGGAGGTCACGATACCGGCCTTGAGCTGTTCGCGGCGTTCGTTCAGCGCTTTGACGCGCTTGGCCATCGGGTCCTTGACCGTGATCGCGGCGTAGATGGCGAGCATCACCGCCGCCGCGGCGACGCCGGCAAGGATCGAGCCGACGGCAAGGACGTCGAAGCCGAGGAGGGTGGGGCCGTGCGGGGCATCCATGGTGTGCGTTTCCCTCGCTCAGATCTCGAAGTTGACCATCTTGGCCATGATGAAGCCGCCCAGGCTGAGCCAGACCATGCCGCCCAGGCCGATGACGATCAGGCGTTCGTCGGTGAAGAATTTCAGCATGTAGGCCGGGTTGATCCAGTAGATCAGCCCGAACACGATGAACGGCAGCGAACCGATGATGTAGGCGGAAGCTTTGGATTCCGAGCTCATCGCCTTGATCTTGAGCTTCATCTGGGCGCGCTTGCGCAGCACGTCGGCCAGGTTCGCCAGCGTTTCGGCAAGGTTGCCGCCGGTTTCGCGCTGGATGGCCAGCGTGATGCAGAAGAAGTTGAATTCCGGAAGGTCCAGCCGATCGCCGGTTTCCTGCATCGCTTCGTCCATCGTCCGGCCCACCTTGATGCGGTCGGTTACCAGCTTGAATTCCTCGCCCACCGGGCCGGGAAGTTCGTTTGCCACGACGGTCAGCGTTTCGCTGATCGGCAGGCCGGAGCGCAGGCCGCGCACCAACAGTTCCAGCGCATCGGGAAAGCGGGTGACAAAGGCGTTGGTACGCTTGTTGATCGCGCGGTTGACGATCATGTGGGGCAGGCCGGCACCAACAAGGATACCGGCGCCCAGGCCCAGCAACGGTGCCCCGGTCTTGAGCGTGGCCAGCGCCATGACGGCAACGCCCAGCCCGATCGAGGCATAGACGTACTGCGTCAGCGTCCAGCCCTTGCCCGTGCGGTGCAGGCGCAACGCTAGGGCTTCGGACCGCGATGCCGATCCGGCGATGCGATAGGTGGTTGGCTTCCGCGCGGCCACGGCCTTGCGGTATTGCGCTTCCATCTTGTCGGAAGCGCTTTCCGAGTGGCGGAAACGCACGGCCTGAAGCCGGCGCTGGCTTTCCTTGGCGGGCGAAGGCCCCAGGAAGAGGGCATAGCCGATGCCGAACAGCGCCAGCACGCCGAAGACGACGACGATCAGGGGCAGGGTGTTCATCGGCATCGGTTTCTTACCTCAAACCGCCACCTTCCGGCCTGTCGGGGGCGGAAAGGTGGCTTCATTGTCGTGCGCCAGGGCCGGGGCGGGATCAGGAGGCCGGGGCGGCCGCCTTGCCCTTCTTGGCCGCGAGCATCTTCTTCAGATCGAACTTGCTCAGCAGCGAAGCCTTGCCCGCCGCGCCTGCGGCAACGGGCTTCATGTCCGCATCGTCGCCCGCGTTGACGATCGCCTTGCCGATCTCGGCGATGACCGTCGTGGCCTTGATGTTGCGGTTGGCGCCCACGAACGTCTGGCCCAGCTTGGCCGCGTTGGCGGCGGCCTTGGCGTCATAGGGGATCATGAAGTCGATCTTGCGTTCGATCGAGGCTTCGAAGTCCGTCTTGCTGATTTCGCCGATGCCGGCGTGGACCTTGTTGACCACCACGAGCGCCTGCGCGTGGGGCGCGTTGCCCTTCAGCCACGACAGCAGGCGGATCGCGTCGCGCGCGCCGGCCAGCGTCAGTTCGGTTGCCACGACCGCCACGTTCACTTCCCCCAGCAGGTGCGGGAAGTTGATCAGCATGTTGCGGGGCATGTCGATCACGGTCATTTCGAACGCGTGGCGGAATTCCTCCTGCAACTGCACGAAGGCCGCCCCGTCGGTCATCAGCGGCGCATTGATCGGCGCTTCCGCGGACAGGATCGCGAGATTGTCGTTCGCGCGGATCATCGCGCGTTCGATGAACAGCCCGTCGATGCGGCTGGGATTGTCGATCGCGTCGGTCAGGCCACGGCCCGGTTCGAGATCGAGCGTCAGCGCGGCGGTGCCGAAGTGAACGTCGAGATCGAGCAGCGCGGTCGGCATCTTCTGGTCGGAACTGAACAGCCAGGCCAGCGAGGTTGCGATCGTCGACGCGCCGACGCCGCCACGCGTGCCGACCACGGCGGTCGAGATGTGGCGCTTGATCGCACCGGCATCGCTGGTCTTGGGCGCGGCGAAGATCGCCTGGGCCTGGACCAGCGCATCGCGGACCTGGTTGGGCGACAGCGGCTTCAGCAGATAGTCCTGGATGCCCGAGGCAACCAGATCGCGATAGAGCCGCACGTCGTTGACCTGGCCGACGGCGATCACCACCGTGCCGGGTTCGCAGACTTCGGCCAGCGCGTTGATGTCGGTCAGCGGGTCGCCGCTTTCCGAAAGGTCGACCATAAGGATCGCCGGGCTGGCTGTGATCGAGAGCGACTGGATCGCGTTGCGCAGGCCGCCCTTGTTGCACTTTTCAGGCTGCCAGCCCATGTCGACCACGATCGACCGCAGGACATCCAGCGCCGCGTCGTCGCACATGAAGGCGGCGAATGTATCGCGATTGCCGTTCTTGAAGGGCGCGTTCATGGCTTAGTTCACTCCCGACTGGCTCGACTGCTGCTTGACGGTGGTGCCACCACCGCCGGTCGGCTTGGCGTCGCGATAGGTGCTGATGGCCTTGGTCGAGCTCATCACCACCGTATCGCCGGTGCCGGTTGCGCCGTGGACAAGGTGTTCCTTGTCCGCCACCATCGCGGCAAGGTTGGCGTTGGTCGCGCAACCGAAATTGGACGAAGCGCCATTGCCGAAATTGGCATCCGACTTGGCGGACCAGTCCGGGCAGCCGGGCACGCTGGCGGTGGTGCGGGTAATGACCACGCGCGCCATGCCCACCGGCACCACGCCCTCGGTCACCGGCGCGGTATCGGCCAGCAACAGCCCGAAGCGCGCGGCCACGGCCTCAACCGCCGTGCGCGTCGCGCCCGACTGGACGGGATCATCCACCGAAACGCGGTCGCCATAGCGGAGGCCCAGCGTCTCGAACCAGTCGGCCAGACGGCGCTGGTCCGCAACTGGAACGCCGCCGCCCGTCAGGGTGTTGACGTCGAACGTATAGAGGTTGCGCTCCACCACGGGCTGGTGAACGCTTTCGAGCGACCGGTTGGTCGGCATGCCGCCGCAGCCGGAAAGGGCAAGGCCAAGCGAGAGGGCGATGGCGGCCCCGGCGAGACGGACGCTGACAGGGCGGTTGGAAGTTACGGGCATCGGTCGTCCCTCTCTCAATTGATGCTGAAGCCGGGGGCGGGTGCCTCGGCGCTCTTGCCGGAACGACGGGCGTTGCGCGGTTCGGGCGCGGCCTTGTCGGCGGATGCGGAGGGCGCCGATGGCTTGTCCAGCGCGCCGACCTGCGAACCGGACTGCACGCTGCCCGGCTTTTCGGTGGGGTGCAGGCCCTGCTTGCCGCTGACGCTGTCGCTTTCCATGTTGCCAAGGATTCGCTGGACCTCGTTGGCGGTCTGGAAGCCGTCGGTCGGCAGTTTGATCTGGTTCGCGTCCACCGGGTTCACCAGATAGGGGGTGACGACGATCACCAGTTCGGTCTCACCGCGCTTGAACCCGGTCGAACGGAACAGGGTGCCCAGGATCGGGATGTCGCCGGCGCCGGGCAGCTTCTGGATGTTGTTCTGCGAGTTGCTGTTCATCAGGCCCGCGATCATGAAGCTCTGGCCCGAACCCAGTTCCACCGTCGTTTCCGTGCGGCGCACGGTCAGCCCGGGGATGGTGAAGCCGGAAATCTGCACGGCGCCCTGCGAGGACAGCTCGGACACTTCCGGGCGCACGCGCATCGAGATGCGGCCGTTGGAGAGCACCGTCGGCGTGTAGGACAGGCTCACGCCATAGCGCTTGTATTCGACCGAGGTCGTGCCAAGGCCCTGGCTCATCGGGATCGGGAATTCGCCGCCCGCCAGGAAATCGGCGGTCTCGCCCGACATCGTGGTGAGGTTGGGCTGCGCCAGCGTGGTTGCGAGGCCGACCGTTTCGGCCGCATCCAGCTTGGCCAGCATGCCCAGCCCGAACAGCTTGCCCGCCGCCGCCAGCGTGGTGCCGGTGGACGCGGGGTTAACCGTGGTGCCCGGAAGCAGCGCGACCTGCCCGGTCGACGGGTCGACGCCATAGTAGCTGACGCTCGAACCCACACCCAGAGGGGCGCCGGGATGGAAGGTGGAAGCAGCCGATCCCTGACCGATGCCGAACTTGAAACCGCCGGTGCCGTCGATCGAGGTGATATTCGACGTCAGTGACTTGACCACTGAGCGGCTGACTTCGGCGATGCGCACCTGCAAGTTGACCTGCAGGGGCGTGGCCAGCTTCAGGCGGCTGATGACCTGGGTTTTTTCACCCACGAACGCCTTCACCAGCCGTTCGGCCTCGGCCGCGTCTTCCGGCGCGCCGACGGTGCCGGTCAGCAGCACGGTGTTGTTCATCGTTGCCGTCGAGATCTTGGCGTCGGGCATCGCCAGGTGGAGCATCTGGTCCACGCTGTCGATATTGGTGCCGACGCGGACGTTGGCCGACCAGATCACGTCGCCCTTGCCGTTGCTGGCATAGACAGTGGTTTCGCCGCCGGCCTTGCCGAACACATAGAGCTGGTTCGTGGCCTTGACCTGCACGTCGGCAATGTCGTTGTTGGCGACGAACACGTCCGACATCCGGCCCGGCAGGGTGATCAGTTCACCGCGGCCAATGGCGATGGCGATGCTGCGTGCCGGGCTGGTCACGCTCTGGGCGCTTGCCGCGTCCAGTGCGCCTGCCAGGGCCAGCGGCGTGACGAGCAGCGCGGCCGGAAGCAGCGAGAAGGTGATGCGGGCTTTCATGGTCTTGCCTTTCGCCTGCGCGGGGATGTGCTGATCCATCTCAGTTTGCCCCTACCGCGACGGTTTCGGTGTCCTTGCCGCGGGTGATCCTGACGATCGGGCCGCGGTTGATGATGATCGGCGCTCCGGCCGGGGCGGCCATCGGGGGCGCGCCGGCGGCCATGCCGTGCGTTCCGAAGCCAGCCGGCACCATCGATGGCATGGTCTTGCGCTGGAAGCGCGAGACGTCGCCGCCGGTGACGAAGCTGGAACCGTTCTCGACCGGCTGGTGCATCGCCTGCTTGATCAGCTTTTCCTCGTCGGCCTTGGTGGCGCCCGCCGGGATCTTGACCTGGCCCGATGCCAGCGCCTGTTCCAGGTCGGCCGAATTGTCGGCGATCGAGCGGAGCGAGAGGCTGATCGTGCCCAGCGTCTGGGCGACGGCGATCTTTTCCGCGATCTTGGGCGTCACTTCGACCGTTACCGTGCCGAAGGTGTGGACGCGGGTTTTGCCGTCCACGGTTTCCTGTTCGGTCGACTGGTCGGTCGCCAGCACGCGCAGGTTCTTGAGGATGGTTTCCGACGTCTGCAGCGCGGCCTGATTTTCCGCACCCTTGACCGATTGCGTCAGGACAAGGTCGATGTGATCGCCGGGGAACACGAAGCCGGCGACGGCGGTGTGGTCCGAAACCGCTATGGTTACGGCGCGCATGCCCGGCCCGAGCGCGGCGGCGAGGAAGCCGCGATCGCCCGGCGAGACGAGCGATCCGCGCGTTACCGGTTCGCCTGCCGTGATCGGCTGGCGCACCACGGTGCCGAGCATCTTCGCCATGTCCGCTTCGCCTTCGACGAAATAGGCATCCTGCACGAGATCCTTGGGCCAGGGCTGGTAGCCGATCGCATCCGCGGTGATGATCGTGCCCAGCGGCAACGCGCGCTTGGCTACCAGTACCTTGGGACCGCTTTCGATTTTCGCGGCAGCCTCGGCCTGCGGCGTCGGTGCGCCGCCTGAGAGCAGGCTCCTTGCCGCAAAGGCCGTGCCGATCGCGACGATCAGCGCCCCCACCAGCAGAAACAGCTTCTTTCTATCCATGGCCTTCTATCCCGCCCTCTTGTCCGGATTTGCGCCTTTTCAGGGAAATTGGTTAAAATTGGCCTATCCTGCCGAAACGGCTTGCAAAGCGGCCCAGTTGGTAGTGCCGATGATCCACAGTCCGCCGGCGGCGATCGCTACGCCGTAGGGGATTTTCAGCTTGTCCTTCTGCCGCCGCATCACGTGCCAGCCGCCCAGCACGATCGTCAGGATTCCTCCCGTCAGCGCCATGATCACCAGCAATTGCAGGAACAGCTGGCCCGGTATCCACAGCGCCAGCGCGGCGAGCAGCTTGACGTCGCCGCCGCCCATGACCCGCAATGCGAACAGGCCGGCGAGGATGGCGAAGGTTAACAGCGCCACGCCTATCTGCACGGCGATGTCCGGCCAGACATGCCAGCCCATCGCGAACCAGAACGCGGGCGCGGCCAGCGCGATGGCGGCGTTCAGCCAGTTGTCGATCTGGCGGCGACGGATATCGGTGAAAGCGGCAACCAGCAGCGCGATTGCCAAGGCTCCGACCAGTCCGTAAACGATGAAATTGCCCTGCATGGGCTATGCCTTACGCGACAACCACTTACCAAACGGTAACCAAGAGTCGGCGGGGATTTCCGTCGATTCTGGCCCGATGGGGATCGGACCTGCATGGCGGTGAACATCGATCGGAGAGCGATTCCCGCCGCGGCGACGGAAGCATGGTGGTCCGCGCGCGACGGCCATGCCATCCGGCGCATCGATTGGCAGCCGGCCCCGGAAGGCGCCGCCACCGTTCGCGGGTCGCTTCTGTTCATGCCGGGACGCGGGGATTTCTATGAAAAGTACCTCGAGACGCTGGATCACTGGCATCGGCAGGGCTGGCGCGTAACCGCGGCCGACTGGCGCTGGCAGGGCGCTTCGGGGCGGTATGGGGACAATCCCCTAGCGGGCGATGTCCGCGATTTCGGCGTGTGGATCGACGATCTGGCCGCGTTCTGGTCCGACTGGCGGGCGCAGACTCCGGGGCCGCACGTGATCGTCGGCCATTCGATGGGCGGGCATCTCGTGCTGCGGGCGGTCGTGGAGCGGCGGATCGATCCGGTCGCGGTCGTGCTCAGTGCGCCGATGCTGGGGCTGACCACGCCTGGTCCTTCGGCGCTGCATCAGGCGTTGGCGCGCTTCATGTGCCGGATCGGCGATCCGGGGCGGCTGGCGTGGAAGACCAGCGAGAAGCCGGGCTCGTCCCCGGCGGGCCGTCATGTCCTGCTGACGCACGATGCCGACCGGTACGCGGACGAGCTGTGGTGGAAGGAACAGCGCCCCGCGCTGGCGATCGGGCCTGGAACCTGGCGCTGGGTGGAACGGGCGGTCGCCTCGATTCGCGGGATGGAGCAGCCGGGCGCGCTGGAGGCGGTCGACCTTCCGGTGCTGATCCTCGGCGCGCGGCACGATGCGCTGGTCGGCTACCGCGCGATCGCGCGGGCCGCAGCGCGGTTGCCGCGCGCGCAACTCGTGACCTGGGGCCGTGAAGGCCGCCACGAGCTGCTGCGCGAGGCCGATCCCGTGCGCGATCGGGTAATCGCGACGATCGACGATTTCCTCGACCGCATGGCACCGGCTATCGCACGTTGACCCATCGAACGCTGACTTCAGGACTCTGCCGCAACCCGTGACCACCGAGACTTTCGACATTGCCGTGATCGGCGCGGGCATGGCCGGCGCCAGCCTTGCCGCCGAACTTGCACCTTACGCCCGCGTGCTGGTCATCGAGGCGGAGGATGCACCGGGCTATCACACCACCGGCCGGTCGGCGGCGTTCTGGGAGGAAACCTACGGCGGCCCCGGAGTCGTTCCGCTGACGATGGCGTCGGGCGGGTACCTGCGCGAGCATGGCTTCCTGTCGCCACGCGGGGCATTGAGCATCGCGACGGCCGAGGACCGGCACAAGCTCGAAGCCTATGCCGAAAGCTTCGGCGCGATGGGGATCCACATCGAATGGCAAAGCCGCGCGGCGATGGACGCGCGCGTGCCCGGCTTGCGCCCCGAGTGGGCTTTCGCGACCTGGGAGCCGGATTGTTCGGACATCGACGTGGCCGGGCTGCACCAGCACTACCTGGCCATCGGGCGCCGGGCCGGAACCGTGCTGCGTGTCCGGGCGCGGGTTTCGGCGGTGGAGCGCGAGGCGGCGGGGTGGCGCGTCGTCTGGGGCGAAGGGCAGGGTGCAGGAGCAGCGCGCGCGGCGATCGTGGTCAATGCCGCCGGCGCGTGGGCGGACGAGGTTGCAACGCTCGCCGGAGCCGCCCCGGTCGGAATCCTGCCCCTGCGGCGCACGATCGTGCAGTTGCGCACCGATCCCGAAGCATTGGCCGACATGCCGCTGACACTGGGCATCAACGGAGACTTCTATTTCAAGCCGCAGGCCGGCCGGCTGTGGCTTTCGCCGCACGACGAGATTCCCGACGTGCCCAGCGATGCCGCGCCCGAGGAACTGGACGTGGCGGTGGCGATCGATCGCTTCGAACATGTGCTGGACTGGCGCATCGCCGCGCTGGAGCGACGCTGGGCGGGCCTGCGCAGCTTCGCCCCCGATCGCTTGCCCGTCTATGGCTTCGATCCGCTGCGCGAAGGGTTCTTCTGGTTCGCCGGGCAGGGGGGCTTTGGCATCCAGACCGCGCCGGCGGCGGCCCGGCTGGCGGCGCAAATCCTGCTGGGACACCCGGTCGACGCGATGACGGCGGGGATCGACGGGGCGCGCTATGCCCCGTCGCGCTTCGCCATGGCTGCCTGACGGTCCGGCGTTTGCAAAATCACCATTCCGGTGGCGATTGACGATAGCCTCTTTGCGCAGCCAAGCCGCGTGCTATCCCGTGCGCGGGGGCTGATCCTGACTGATCCAGCGCGAAGGAGCGGGTGTGATGGCGCATCGTTTTGAAATCCGGAAGAACAAGGCCGGCGAGTTCGTCGCCTATTTCTGCTACAACAGCGAAACCATTTTCTGGACCGAAGGCTATTCCAGCAAGGCGAGCGCGAAGAGCGCGATCGAATCGATCCAGAAGAATGGGCCCTCTGCGCCGGTGGAAGATACCACCGTCGCATAAGCGCTCAGGCGCAAAGCGCCGCGCGGTCGCGCTCAGGCGGCCTGCGCGGCGTCGCTGGCCAGACGGTCCACCCGTTCGTTCTCGGGGTGGCCGTCATGGCCCTTCACCCAGACCCATTCGATCTTGTGCGGCCGGGCGGCCGCGACCAGCGCGCGCCACAGGTCGTCGTTCTTGACCGGTTTCCTGTCCGCGGTCTTCCAGCCGTTTTTCTGCCAGCCGAAGACCCACTTGGTGATGCCGTCCAGCACGTACTTGCTGTCGGTATGCAGCGTCACCTGGCAGGGCTGTGTGAGCGCTTCGAGCGCCTTGATCGCGCCCATCAGTTCCATGCGGTTGTTGGTCGTCTCCTTTTCGGAGCCGGCCATTTCCTTTTCGTGTTCGCCCATGCGCAGCAGCGCGCCCCAGCCGCCCTTGCCGGGGTTGCCCTTGCACGCGCCGTCGGTGAAAATCTGGACGTGCTTCACGCGAAGACCCCGGCGTTGGCGGGATCGGCATAGAACGCCAGCCGGCGGGCGAAGGCCATCGGGTCCTTGCGCGTGACCAGCGCGTCGGCGGGCGTGTTCAGCCAGTCATAGGCGCGGCTGGCGGTGAAGCGGATCGCCGCGCCCTGTGCCAGCACCGGCAAGGCGGCGCGCTCTTCCGGCAACAGTGGGCGCACGCTCTCGTAGCCTTCGAGAAGCGCGGCGGAGATGTCCGCGTGAAACGCCTTGCCCGCGCTGTCGAAGCACCAGGCGGCGTGCGTCACCGCCACGTCGTAGGCGGTGGTGTCGTTGCAGGCGAAGTAGAAGTCGATCAGGCCGGTCACCCTCTCGCCCAGCATCAGCACGTTGTCGGGGAACAGGTCGGCATGGATCACCGAACGGGGCAGGCCTTCAGGCCATTGCGCGGCGAGCCGGGGCAGGGCTTCCTCCACCAGGTCCGCCAGCACGGGATCGATCGCGGAAAGGCCGTCATGCCCGCAGGCGTCCAGCAGGCGCTGCCATTCCGCGCGGTCCATGCCGTTCGCGCGCGTCTGCGGGAAGTCGGCGGCGGCAAGGTGCAGTTGCGCCAGCGCCGCGCCGACGGCACGGGCCTGCGCCGGCGTGGGATCGGCGACGGAAACGCCCGGCAGGAACTCGATCAGCGCCAGCGCTTTTGCGTCGCGCACCTGATACAGCCGCCCGTCGCGAGCGTGAATCGTGCGCGGCACGGGGCACCCCTTGGCCGCGAGGTGATCGAGCAGCGACAGGAAATAGGGCAGGTCGTCCAGATCGATGCGGAATTCGTACATCGTCAGGATGAAGCGCGCGCCCTTTCCGTTCGCGCCGGTCGTCTCGATCAGCCAGTTGCTGTTCGACACGCCCTCCGCGATGCCCTTGGCCGAAACCAGCTGGCCGATGTCGAAGCTGGCCACGATATCGGCCATCGCCCCGGCGTCGAGGTGGGTATATACCGCCATTGCCCGGCTTTCTCAGTTGGTAAGCTGGCGGGGCAGCTTGAACACCATGTTCTCCTCGTCGCGCACTTTCACCGTTTCCTCGGTGACGGTGCGCCACGTGGCGAGCAGGTCCACCACTTCGCGCACCAGGATTTCCGGGGCGGAAGCGCCGGCGGTAAGGCCCAGCGTGGTCACGCCCTCCAGCCAGGCCGGATCGATTTCCGCCGCGCGCTGGATCAGGAAGGCGCGTGTACCCTGCCGCTCGGCCACTTCGGCCAGGCGCAGCGAATTGGAACTGTTGGGCGCACCGATCACCAGAATCAGGTCGCAGGCGTCCGCGATCGCCTTGACTGCCGCCTGACGGTTTGACGTGGCATAGCAGATGTCTTCGGCGCGGGGGCCGACGATGCGCGGAAAGCGCGTGCGCAGCGCGGTCACGATCTCGGCCGTATCGTCCACCGAAAGCGTCGTCTGGGTCAGGAACGATAGCGGCAGTTCGTCCGGGAACTCCAGCCGCGCCACGTCCTCCACCGTTTCGACCAGCGTGATCGCGCCGTCCGGCACCTGGCCCATCGTGCCGATCACTTCGGGGTGGCCGTGGTGGCCGATGAACAGGATGTGACGGCCCGCCTCGACCTGCCGTTCCGCCTGCCGGTGGACCTTGCTCACCAGTGGGCAGGTGGCGTCGAGCCAGTCCAGCCCGCGCGAATTGGCTTCCGCCGGAATCACCTTGGGCACGCCATGCGCCGAGAACACCACCGACGCGCCATCGGGCACTTCGTCCAGCTCTTCCACGAAGATCGCGCCCTTGGACTTCAGCCCGTCCACAACGAAGCGGTTGTGAACGATCTCGTGCCGGACATAGACCGGCGCGCCATAGAGCGTGATCGCGCGCTCGACGATCTCGATCGCGCGGTCCACCCCGGCGCAAAAGCCGCGCGGCGCCGCGATCAGGAGCTTGAGCGGGGCCTTGGCGTCGGCCGCGTGGCCGGTGGCCGTCTCGGCCTGGTCTGGAAAGGTGGCGTTCATTGGGCGGGCATTAGCAGCGGCATCACGTTCCGGAAACCTCTCAAAGTCCGAGCATTGCCGAAAGGTTCGGGCGTGGCTAGAGGAATTGCGCTGCCCCGTGGATCATCTTGTCGGTTCGCGCGGACGCGGCATCGTCTTTTAAGGATTTCTGCGCTCATGACCGCCATCTTCCGCCGTGTTTCGAAGTCCGGTGTCGCCATCGGTTCGGCGATCGGCGCCGCCTTGCTGGCGGGCACGCTCTCCGGCTGCGTCAAGAGCAAGGGCGAACTGGTCGTTGATGACAGCGTGGGCGTAACGGCGCTGCGCGATCCTTGCCCGCGCGTGGCGATTCCCGAATATGCCGGCGACGTGACGTTGTTCTCCGATCCCAAGCGGACCGATTCGGGTGCGCTCGACGTGACCGCCTCGATCACCAACCTGCGCAGCACCTGCGATCAGGGGCAGGGTGGGGACAAGCTCTACACCATCGCCACGTTTGACGTGCTGGCGCGCCGTGCCGACACGCGCGGCGCGCGCCATGTCGAACTGCCCTACTTCTCGACCGTGATGCGCGGCGGCAACGTCGTCATTGCCAAGCGCGTCGGCACGGTAAGCATCGATTTCGCCGACGGGCAGGATCGCGCCACAGGCCATGCCAAGGCGGCGTCCTACGTCGATCGCGCGCAGGCGACGCTGCCGGAAGAGATTCGCAACCGCCTCAGCCGCAAGCGGCGCGCGGGCGATGCCGATGCCGCGATCGATCCGCTGGCGCAGCCCGACGTGCGCGCCGCGATCGCGCGCGCCACGTTCGAGCTGCTCGTCGGCTTCCAGCTGACCGACCAGCAGCTGACGTTCAACGCCACGCGATGACGCTTGTTGCGGGTCCGGCGGCGATTGCCGGGCTTGCAAAACCGCCGCGCCGCCGCAAAGGGGGCGCTGGATGATGATCGCCTCCGTTCCTGCGGGGGCGATCGCCCGTTTTTCGTGAGCCTTTTCCGATGTCCGATGTTCAAGCCAATCTTCACGCCGCCTTTGCCCGGGTGATCGACGCCGCGCTCGACGCGCTGGAAGCCGCCGGCACGCTGCCTGCTGGCCTGCCGCGCGGCGCGGTGACCTGCGAGCCGCCGCGCGATCCCTCGCACGGTGATCTGGCGACCAACGCGGCGATGGTGCTGGCCAAGCCCGCCGGCACCAACCCGCGCGCGTTGGCGGCCGCGCTGGTGGCGGAGCTGGAAAAGGAGCCCCGCGTGACCTCGGCCGAAATCGCAGGGCCGGGCTTCATCAACCTGCGCCTGACCGACGGCGCCTGGCTGGACGAGCTGCGGCTGATCGCGGTGGCGGGCGCCGGCTATGGCCGCTCGACGCTGGGCGGGGGCAAGGTCGTCAACGTCGAATACGTCTCCGCCAA